>JANNQZ010000360.1:0-6095 GCA_031401015.1 Chloroflexota bacterium
GCCGGCCACCCCGGCCACGCGGATCACGTCACCCTTGCCGTACTGATTCTCGATCAGGATCAGAGCCCCGTTGAGGTAATCCTTGACAAGACTCTGTGCCCCGAACCCCACGGCGATCCCAACCACCCCGAGACCGGCCACCGCCGGGCCGATGTCAAGTCCGAGCTGGCCGAGCACCATCAACCCGGCAATCATCGCGATAAACCCCTGGAGCGTCCGGCCACCGAGCACGTCGAGCGTTTCCATCCGCTTCTTGAGCTCGACCGCGCTCAGTTCCTGGGCCGTTCCCTCGGTCGCCTCCCGATCGAGCAGCGCCTTGACGACGCCGTGGACGAGGACCCGGGCTAGCCGCGCGGCGAGGATGGCCGCCACGACGATCAGCAGGATCGGTGGGACATGGCGCGACACGATCTCGCTAATCGTGGCCCACGGCTCCTTGTCGAAATCAGGCACGGTGCAAGCCTATCGCCAGACGGGCCGCAGCACGAGGCACGTCGCGCCGTTCAGGCAGCGGCACCGCCGAGTCGCACGGAGATGGCCGCCGCCGCATCGCGAGCCTGCACGGCGAGTTCGGGCAGGCGTCCCGGCGTCACGCGGAAGGCCGGGCCCCACACGTCCACGGCTGCGATCACCTTGCCGCGGGCATCGCGGACCGGTGCGGCGACGGCATTGAGCCCGGCGTCGTACTCGCCGATCGCGGTGGCAAACCCGCGCCGGCGGACCCGCGCCAATTCCTCGAGCAGCGGCTCGAGCTCCACGATCGTTCGTTCGGTATAACTGGCCAGGCCACGCCGGACGATTCGAAGCACCTCTCGCTCCGCCAGCGAGGCGAGCAGCACCTTGCCCGATGCCACGCAGTGTGGCGGCGTCGCCCGGCCCGTCCAATCGCCCACGGCAATCAGGTTTGGCCCATCCACCTGGGCAACAGCCAGCAGCGAGTCCCCGTCCAGGATCCCCAGGCCCGTCGTTTCGTGGGTCAGGCGAGCGAGTCGCTCCAGCTCCGGCAAAGCGATCCCGCGCAGGTCCAGGGTTCGTTCCGCATGTTCCGCCAAGCGGATGACGACCACGCCCAGGCGGTACTTGCCGGACTCATCGTCCTGCTCGACCAGGCCCCGCTTCTGCAGCGTGGCCAGCAGGCGCGAGGCCGTCGATTTGTGCAGACCCAGGCGCCGGGCAAGTTCGGTGACCCCGGCCTCACCCCGGCATTCGCCGAGCGCGAGCAGCAGCGCCGCGGCGCGATCGACGGAGCGGACGGCATTGCCATCCAGGACCATCCCGCCGGGTCCGTTCATCCGGCGGTCGGATGCGACATCGCGCCGGTCGGCTCGACGGCGATCCCCCCGTGTGCGCGGGCCTCGAGTGCCGCGTCCAGCGACTCCTCGAAGATCGTCAGGATCCGGTCCACGATGTCGCCCTCGGCATGGGCCTCGCAGATGAACCACGGCTCACGGGAGTCCCCCTCGGGCATCGCCCCGCGGGCCTGCATCCCGAGCGCGATGGCGTCGTACAGCTCATGGTCCGTGTTCGCCCAGTCGCGATACTCGGACGGCTCCGTATCCGTGAACATGATCCCGAACATCGACGGGTGGCCGGTGAACACGTAGGGCAATCCGACCGGGTTGAGGATCTCGCGCAGGCCGTCCTGCAGCCGCCGGCCAACCGCGTGGACGGTTTCGAGGGCATCCGTGTCGCGCAGGATCTCGAGGGTCTTGACCGCGGCGGCGGCCGCGACCCGGTTGCCGGCGTACGTACCGCCGTGGCTGACCTTGTCCGGCAGGACGCTCATGACCTCCGCCCGGCCACCGAACGCCGCAGCCGGATAGCCGTTGCCCATCGCCTTGGCAAAGGTCCCGAGGTCCGGCTTGATCCCGAAGAACTCCGCCGCGCCGCCACGCGCAAAGCGGAACCCGGTCTTGACCTCATCGAAGATCAGAAGGATCCCGAATTCCTCGGTCAGCGCACGCATCGCCTGGTGGAAGCCCGGCTTGGGCAGGATGCCCTGGGCATTGCCGAGGACCGGCTCCACGATGACCGCTGCGATCTCGTGCCCCTGGCGCTCGAAGAGCCGGCGGAGGAAGTCGATGTTGTTGTAACGGGCCGGGATGATCGTGTCCGCGACGGCGCCGGGGATGCCGCGTCCCCAGGCCAGGCCGACGGGATTGTCCGCGTCCCCGAGCTCGGACATGTCGTTGGGCGAGACGCTGATCAGCGCGTAGTCGTGGACACCGTGGTACTGCCCTTCGAATTTCACGATCTTCTCGCGCCCGGTGTAGGCGCGGGCGATCCGCATCGCATGCATCGTGGCTTCCGTTCCCGACACGGTCATCCGGGCCCGCTCGACCCAGCCGGTCATCTCCTTGACCAGCTCCATCGCCCGGACTTCATCCTCGCTGGTCAGCGAGAAGCTGACCCCGCGACGCATCTGCTGGTTGACGTAGTCATCGACGCGCTCGTCCCCGTGGCCCAGGATGACCGGGCCGTAGCCCATGCGCAGGTCGATGAACTCGTTGCCATCGATATCCCAGACCCGGCCGCCCTTGCCCCGATCCACGTAGACCGTATCGTCGCCCCACGCCCGGAAATTGGAGTTCGTGCCTCCGGGCATGGCCTTGAGCGCCCGCTGGTACATCGCGGCCTGGCGCTCGCGACGAAGGGTTGGCGCGGACCGGGCGGCGGATGAGGTGGCCACGAAGAACCTCTGTTGCGGGCTTGGTCGACCCCGGCCCGTGGGACGGGGGTTGCGTCCAGTGGGACACGCCTCTACCCATCGTGCCACACCGGCTGCCGGGTCGTCAACGCGAATCCCGCGGCCAAGGACCGATCCAGACACGAATCACGCACGCACAACGCCTACAAGGCTCGCGATACGCGGTCCAACCCGGCGGCGCCGTCGCGGCGCCGGCAGTCCTCAGACCGGCGTGACCAGCCAGTTCGGCAGTTCGCGGGTCAACGTCGCCAGCGGCAGTGACCCATGGCCGAGCACGGCATCATGGAACGCGCGCAGGTCGAACGCGGACCCATCGCGAGCGGCCAGCTGCGCGCGAAGGCGCTCAATCTCACGCTGGCCGATCTTGTAGGTCAGCGCCTGGCCCGGCCAGGCGATGTACCGATCGGTCTCGATGACCGCATCCGTCTCCGACAGGCCGGCCGCTCTCAGGAAGTCGATCGAGCGCTGCCGTGGCCAGCGCAGGGCATGCAGCCCGGTATCGACCACCAGCCGGGCCGCCCGCCATGCCTGGGCATCGAGCATGCCGAAGCGCTCGGCCCCGTCTCGATACAGGCCCATCTCGTCGGCCAGCCGCTCGCTGTAGAGGCCCCAGCCCTCGACATAGGCGCCTCCGACGGCGCGGGCACCCAGCCGACGGAAGGCGTTGAGGCCCGGGTTCTCCATTTCGAGGCTGATCTGGAAGTGGTGCCCGGGGGCGGCTTCGTGATACGTGGTCGGGGCGAGCTTGCTGAACGTGCGACTGGGGAGGTCGTACCCGTTCGCGAAGTAGATCCCGGGTCGCGACCCGTCCGGCGCCGGCGGATAGTAGTAGGCGAACGGGGCGTCCTTCTCCTTGTATTCCTCCACCGGACGAACATCGCAGGCCGCGCGCGGGAGCACCCCGAAGAACCGCGGCGCGGCGGCCATCGCCCGCCCGATGTCATCGACGGCGCGCTCGACCAACGCCGCCTTCGTCGTCGGGGTGTTGGCAGGATCCGCATCCAGCGCCGCTCGATACGCGGCCGTGTCATTCCCGTGGCCCGCGGCACGGGAGATCGCGCGCCGCTCAAGTTCGATCGTCTCGAGGTCGTCGAGGCCGATCCGGTGAACCTCAGCCGGGTCCAGATCCAGGCTCGTCCAGGCGCGGATCGCCGTGCGATAGAGCTGCCCCCCGTTCGGGGCGGACCAGATTCCGGGCTCTTCCCGGGTGGCCGCCAGGTAGTCGCCTCGCAGGGCTTCGAGAAAGGCCGCATCCGCGGGGTAGACAACGTCACGGACGATCGCCCGAACCCGCTCGCGATCGGCTTCGTCCTTGACCCTGACCATGGACGGCACGATGGCCGACTCGATCGGAACGGCCAGCATCCGCTCGATCTGGGCGATCGTGCGCTCGGCCACGATCCGCGGTGCGGTGAGACCCGACGCCATCCCGTCACGAAGGATCTCGGCGTTGGCCGCCATGAAGGCGGGGTAGGCGTGCAGCCGCGCGATGAACGCGTCGAGTCGTTCCGGGGTGTCGGCTGGCTGGATCTGCGTGAGGTCCGGCAGGAGCTGCTGGGGTCCGCGCATCTGATCGACCACGCGCAGCTGATGGAGCGCCTGATCGTCCTGCTCGATGCCAAGTTCGGCGATCACGATCAGCATGTCGCGGGTGATCCGGTCTTCAGTCGGGAGCCCGTCTGGCGCGATCGCCCTGGCCTCGGCCGCCGTCCGCGTCAGGAGCGCGCGGCTGGCCGCCCGCCCGTCGGGTCCGGGATCCTCGAGTCGACCGGCGTAGCGCTCGTCGCCGTAGAAGGAGGCCAGGGTTGGGTCGAGTTCCAGGACCGCCTCCCAGAACCGGTCGGCAAGCTCGTTGATGGGCGTGGGTGGCCGCTCTTCGGAGGTCACGGTGCATCTCTCCTGGTTGCGTGGCTCCCAGCCTACCGCGCTGTGCCCGCCGCCGCCGGCCAACCGTGCCGACGCCGGCCGCCCGTGCTGCCACGGGGCGTCCTTGCCGCCGCCGGCCGCCTGTGCTGCCACGGGCCGTCCTTGCCGCCCCCAACCGGCCGTTCCGAGGTCAGCCGCCGAACAGGGGCAATTGTTCGCCGCTGCGATCCACCAACGGATCCAGGCCGAGATACGGCTCCAGGTCAGCCAGGTCAAGTGGGTCGCGCGCGAGAAACGATCGAAGGTGGTTCGCCCGGACAATGTGCCAGTTGCCGGTCTCGAGCGCGGCGCGCAGCAGGGGCGATCGCTCCAGCTTGTAGCGGACCAGCTCGGCGCGCTGCGGAAGCACGACCAGGAACCGGATCAGGGACCCGTCGGCAGGGATTCGGGCGTGCCGATTGAGCAGCGGTTCGCCCAGCATGGCCGTCCACTCGACCTCGAACAGGAAGGCGACCTTGCCCCGGATATACCAGATGACGTCGACCTCGGCCAGGTCCTGGGCATTCCGGCTGATCGCTCCGAGATAGGCGCGTCGCTCGCGCTCATCCAGCCGGTCGGCCAGCGCGCCCTCACGCGTTCGACGGCTCTGCTCGCGAAGCCCGATCCACACCCGCATCCCCAGGCGATGACCGGCATCGGTGATTCGCGCGAGCAGGTCCGTGTGCTCCTGGCTCCGGCGCAACAAATCGTCGGCCGTGACCAGGCGGTCCGGGGTACTCGCCGGGCTGCGGTAGCTATCGAGACAGGCACGCACGAGCCCCTCGTCGGGGAGGTCGTGGCCGGAAAAGAGCGACGCAATCCGCCCGTAGAAGTCAGTCTCGGGCATGGGCCCGGCCGTCGAAAGGAGGCTGAAGACGGCCCATTCGACACGATCGGCCAGGGGCACGGCGGCGGCGTCGCGGTCGGCCGGATCGGCCAGCCACCAGCGGCCGGGTTCGATTTCGCTCAATCGTCGCTGGGTCGGGCGCGTCAGTTCGTCACGAATCAGGCTCAGCAAGGCTTCCACCGGGTCTTGCCACGCGACCGGTTCGGGCGCCGATGTCCGGGTCCTCCAGACGCCTGCCTGGATCGCCGCAGCCTCGAACGCGCCCGTTCGCGCCGGGATGTCGCGCCCGCCGGGTGCCGGGCGCCGGGTTCCACCGGGATCGCGGGGACCCTGCGGACCGGCGCCACGGAGGCCCCCGGCACCGGGAGCGCCGGGTCCGATCGCTGCGGCCAGCCGGCGGAGCTGTCCGGCCCGGTCGAGACCCACCAGCACCTCTCCCAGCACCCGTTCAAACCGTGCCGGCTCGCCTCGTGCCTTGAGCGTCTCCACGGCGGCCTCGGTCACGGTCTTCGCCGCGTCCGCGGCCGAGAAGGGGCGCTGATCGAACCGCTCGCGCGGCGCGAAGATGCCCCGGCCGGGAACCGTGTCGGGGTCGCCGGCACCACCGGGCAGTGGCGCCAAGCTGACATTCGCGCG
>JANNQZ010000361.1:0-1822 GCA_031401015.1 Chloroflexota bacterium
GTCCCGCACGGCCAGTTCTTGGCGATGTCGAAGTTCGTGAAGGTCTTGGGGTCCTTGCCCTCCCAGATGTGCTTGGGCATGATCACCTGATGGTTCTCGTGCCCGAGTGCCAGATTGTCGCGGAAGAACCGCGGGGCCGGCTTGGTCAGGACGATGATCGCGGTCAGCGGGTCGGTGACCGTGACTTCCTTCAGGTATTCCTTGTAGGTCCCGGAGTAGGTCATGTCCGGTGCGTTGTCGCGCAGCATCTCGAGGGTGAACTTCACGTCGTCGGCCGAGAACGGCTGGCCGTCGCACCAGGTGACCCCATCGCGCAATTTGAGGACGATCTCGGTGAAGTCAGCGTTGTACGTGTAGCTCTCGGCCTGCCACGGGACGAGCTCGCCCGTGTTCAGGTTCGTGTAGAAGAGCGCCTCGTAAATGCCCTTCAGCCCCATCTCACGCTGGTGGTTGTAGCCAACCGAGGTGTAGATATTCCAGTTCTCCGGGTTCGGGATCTCGCTCACGAAACCCCACGGAGAAAAGATGAAGGTCTTGTTCCGGGCGACCTCTACCAGGCCGCCGGGCTCGACCGACGGAGCGGTCGTCGCGGCCGCCGTCGCGGCCGCCGTTGGGGCCGCTCCAGATGCCTCCGCGGATGGTGCCGTAGATGGCGCGGTCCCACCACACGCTGCCACGATCAACCCGATGATCGTCAGTCCGGACAGCCAGATGGCCATCGTTCCGGGCCGGGCGCGTCGTCTTGCCGCGCGGCGCGCGCGCGATGGGCTGATGCCAACCCGAATCTTCAATGTGACGTCCTCCTCTGCGGCGACCTTGACACCGTCGCCATCGCTCTGCAATCCTTTCCGGACCGCGGCGGAAGCGAAGGATGCGCTGCCGGCCCTGCCGTGTCAAACTGATCGGGCCACGGCACAGGTTGAGGTTCCGGGTCAGATTCAGGCGAATCACGGCTTCGGAGGAGGGGCCAGCCGAAATGGCTGACGCACTCGGCTATATCGGTCGTCGCCTCATCCAGTTGATCCTGGTGATCTGGGTCGCGGCCACGATCAACTTCCTGATCCCGCGGCTGATCCCGGGGGACCCGGTCGATTCGGCACTCGCCCAGCTGGCGGCCCGTGGTGGCTCGCAGGTGTTCGACGCGGTCGCCCTCAAGGCGAGCTGGAACGAGAAGTTCGGGTTCGACCAGCCGCTCTTCAACCAGTACCTCAACTACTGGTCCGACGTGAGCAAGGGGGACCTCGGCTACTCGCTCGTGAACTTCCCGCAACCCGTAACAGAGAAGATCGCGGCGGCGATCCCCTGGACGGTCGGCCTGCTCGGCGTCTCCACCGTTGTCGCCTTCTTCATCGGCTCGTTCGCCGGCGCTCTCGTGGCCTGGCCGAAATCGCCGCGAATCGTCCAGTTCCTGGCGCCGCCCTTCCTGATGCTTTCCTCAATTCCGTACTACCTTTTGGCCATCCTGTTGATCTTCCTGTTCGCGGTCGTGCTCAAGATGTTCCCGCCGGCCGGCGGCTTCAGCCCGACGACGATCATCGGCCTCAACCTGAACTCGATCCTCGACATCACGAAACACGCCATCCTGCCGGGGCTGTCGATCGTTCTTGGCGCCATCGGCTTCTGGGCGCTCGGGATGCGCAGCCTGATGGTCAACGTCCTGGGCGAGGATTACATTCTGTACGCCGAGTCGAAGGGGCTGAAGCCCACCCGGATCTTCGTCCGCTACGGGATGCGCAATGCCCTCCTGCCGCAGATCACCGCCCTCGCCCTCGCCCTGGGGACCGTCGTGTCGGGTGCGGTCCTGGTCGAGGCCATCTTCAAC
>JANNQZ010000362.1:0-1825 GCA_031401015.1 Chloroflexota bacterium
CCCTTGACATGCGCCCCTCAGGGGCGTATATATCGACCATCGATATAGCGACTGTCGTAAGAGCTGGAGTTCTGATGGAACGCAAGATCCCCGAGTTCGGGCGGTTCGCCGAGCCGTCGCTGCTCATCCTGGTCAGTCTTAGTGACGGACCGAAGCACGGCTACGCGATGATGCAGGACATCGAGGCGGGCACGGGCCGACCGATGGGTGCCGGGACCCTCTATGCGGCGCTCACCCGGCTCGAGGAGCAGGGCCTCATCGAGCCGCTGGCACCGGTCGATCGCCGCCGGCCGTACAAGCTCACCGCGGTGGGCGCCTCCAATCTCGCCGAGCAGCTCCGCGGTCTGTCTGCATTCGCGAAGCAGGGTCTCCAGCAACTCGGCGAGCCGCAGCCATGAACCTGCGGCAGCTGCTGGTCCGCTGCTATCCAGCCCGCTGGCGGGCCCGCTACGGCGACGAGTTCGAGGCCATCCTCGAGGAGCGCCCGCTGGGCCCGTTCGACGCCGCCGACATCCTCCTTGGCGCCCTCGACGCCCAGCTCCGGCTGCGCAACGTGGGAGCCGCCATCACAACAGGAAGGGGTTTCTCCATGTCGCTCCGCATCGGCGGCTTCGCCGCGATCATCGGCGGTGTCCTCTGGCCGGTGGGCTTCTATGTCTTCGCTGACCCTGCGGGCGCCATCGGGCCCGTCGACCGCGGCGTCGCAGCGCTCGTCCTGATCATCGGGTCGGTGGCGCTGGTCGTGGCCCTCGCCGGCCTGAGTGCATTCCAGGCACGCGTGCACCCGGGCTTCGCATGGGCGGCCTTCGTACTGCCTGCGGTCGGGCTGATCGCGAGCATCGTCGGCATCATCGGCATGCAACGCGGCGAGGATTATTGGGCGTGGTGGGGCCTTGGAACTCTCGCCTCATTCGCGGGCTGGGCGCTGTTCGCGGTCCTGACGTATCGGACGGCCGCCCTCTCGCGTGGGGCTGCGTTGTTGCTCGGTGTGGGCTCGGTCCTGATCATTGGCGCCCTGATGGGCGTCAACAGCCTGCCACGCCTCTTCGTCGTCGCCGCGTTCATCGTCTTCGCCTTGGGCTGGTTCGCGCTGGGAGTCCAGGCCATTCGCCTCGACCGACCGGCGACCGCGCCGGGATCCGTGTGACAGGCGAACGGATCGAACGATGGCACTCGCTGTCGCCGCATCTCCCTCGCTGTCGAACCGGGTGCTCGGTCTGGCCGGGATCCTTGGCGGCGCCGTCCTCCTGGCGGCGTTCGTCATGGAAATCGCGCCCGACCTCAACAACGTCCGACTGATCCTGTTCAACCTCGGTGCGATTGCCGTCGTCGTCGCTGTCCATCGTCGGCACCAGGCGGCCTCGACCGCGCTGACCGTCCTGGTCGCGGGCGCGACGGTGCTCGCCAACGCGTCGTACCTCTCGATCGTCGTTCTCTCCGTCGGCCGGCCAAACCCGTTCGCCGGCGACTTCGGACTCGCCTTCTTCGGCGCTGCCGTGGCCCTTTGGCTGACGGATGCGGCGTTCGGGGTCGCGACCCTGCGCGCCGGCATGGTCACGCATTGGGGGGCCCTCGCCCTCGCCATCGGGTCCATGCTCGCGTTCACGGGGATCGACAGACTCGGACTGACCTCGCCAGCAAACCCCACGATCTTCGGCCCGATCTCGTTGATCGGAATCGCGCTCAACGGACTCGGGTGGATCCTCCTCGGACTCGATGTCGCCACGCGAGGCAGCGCGACGGCCGCGCGGCCGCAGCGGCACCAGCACTAGCCAGGAAGATGCTGGCCGCAGGAGGTGCGCCGGCATGAACGACCGCCGACCGT
>JANNQZ010000363.1:0-1606 GCA_031401015.1 Chloroflexota bacterium
GTCGGCTGCTCGACCGGCGGGCCATCTCGGCTTGGCCAACCTGCACGAACGGGCGGCGGCGTTCGGCGGTTCGGTTTCGATCGTCAGTTCGCCTGGGACCGGTACCATCGTGACCGTCAAGATCCCGATCGGCAGTTTGGAGTCGAGCGCATGAGTGAATCGTCGGTGCAGAGCCCGCTCCGGCTGCTGGTGGTCGACGACCACGAGGTGGTGCGCCAGGGGCTGGCCGCCCTGCTCGACCGGCGCGAGTCTTTCCAGGTCGTCGCCGAGGCCGGCACGGTCGCCGACGCGATCGAACAGGCGCGCCGGCACCGGCCGGACATCGTGATCATGGACGTCCGACTGCCCGACGGGTCCGGGATCGAGGCCTGCCGCGCGATCCGGGCCGAGTTCCCCGCGACCCGGGTGGTAATGCTCACCTCCTACCCGGACGAGGAGGCGGTGCTCAGCGCGATCGTCGCGGGCGCCAGCGGCTACCTCCTCAAGCAGATCCGGGCACGAGATCTCGTGGCCGCGTTGGAGACCGTGGGTCGCGGCGAGTCATTGCTGGACCCGGCCGTTACGGAGAAGGTGCTCGACCGGATCCGGCGGATCGCGACCGGCTCGTCACAGAACGACGAGATGTCCCAATTGACCTCACAGGAGCGCAAGATCCTCTTGCTGGTGGCCGAGGGCAAGACCAACAAGGAGATTGCCGGCGAGATCTTCCTGTCCGACAAGACGGTCAAGAACTACGTCAGCTCCATCCTGGCCAAGCTCAATCTGGAGCGACGGGCGCAGGCGGCGGCGTTCGTGGCCAAGCACCGGATCGATCGCGGCGGGGTCTGACGGGGCTGTCCCGGTTCGGCCCTAGCGGAGTCCCGACCGGAACGTGACCACAAACGGTCGGGTCAAGGGAGCTCCAGCCGAAGCCGATATGACCGCCCCGACGGTGATCCGATAGCTGTGATTGACCGCGAGTCGGGTCACCGGGATGACGGTCGCGACGCGGGTCGAGGCGCTGTAACTGACCCGGATCGCCACCCACTTCCCGGTTGAGAGGTCCTTCATCCGGATCGTTCGGGTCGAGACGCCGGTGACCGGGACATTGAAGGTGATCCGCGGCTTGATCGACCGCGCGACCAGGCGAGCTCCGTTGCGCGGCGAGGACGCCGTCACGGCCGCCACGATGAGCTCGGGCGCCGGCACCGGGTTCAGGCCAGGGTCGGCCGGGGTCGGCGAGGGCGTAAGGCTAGGCGATGGCACGGGGCTGGCGTTGGGATCAGGCGTTGGTGTCGGCGAGGCTCCCGGCGATGCGCCGGATGACGCGCTCGGGGTTGGCGATGCGCCGACCGGCGCGGTCGGGGTTGGCGTCGCCGAGGGACCCGGTGCTCCGCTCAACAGGTCGAGCGCGGCGCCAGCGCGAAGCAGCCCATACCCGGATTCCGGGTTGTGGCCGCCGCTGACCAGCGGCAGCGCGCTCCCGATGAGGGTCGCGATCACGGCGTCGGGCGAGAGTGCCGGATCCACGGAGCGCATCAGCGCGACAGCCCCGGTGACATGCGGGGTCGCCATGGACGTGCCTGATCCGTAGCCGTACTCGTCGCCCGGCAAGGTCGAGGCGATC
>JANNQZ010000364.1:0-2673 GCA_031401015.1 Chloroflexota bacterium
CGGAGAAGGCACATTGGGATCCTTTGTCGATCTGGACGGCCTCGAGTCGAACTGGGGCTATGCCAACGGAGCGGCATTGAACCGGAAGCAGGCGATGGCTCAAGTCCCGGCACCCTACCGGCTGGGGAGCGACGGTCCTCCCGTTGCGGTTCTGACCAGCAGCATCACGGCGAGCTCCGGTGAAGCCATCGCCGTCGCCTTCCGTGGACGGCCCGCGACGCGCTCGTTCGGGCAGCCGACCAGGGGACTGTCGACCTCAAACCAGATGTTCTTCCTGCCGGATAAAGCCGCAATCAACCTGACGACCGCTGTCTTCGCGGACCGCACCGGCCTACGGTACCCCGATGGCATTGTGCCCGATGAGATTATCGAGGACACATCGCAGACCTCGATCCCCGCACCCGCACGAACATGGCTCCTCGGCCAGTCGGATTGCCGACGCTAGGTAGCGCGTCGACCAGGGGCCAAGGACTAAGAACCGACGGCTACTCCTTCCCAATGGAAAACGTAACCGCCGCCATCTGACGGTCCCACGTCACCGCCATGCGGCCGCCGGCGTCGGTCATGTCCAGGAACGCCCACGTGAGCTGGTCGACGGAGTACGACAGCGTCGTCAACGTCATCGGCGCGCGGACAACGTCCTTGTCCGGCGTGTAGCCGTACGAGCCCCACAGCTGCTCGCGGTTGCCAGGGTTGAACTGCTTTTGCGGCTGCCAGGTGGAGACGATCAGCGTCCAGTTGTTCGGCTTGAGGTCGATGAACATCGTGTAGCCGCCAGGCGCGATGGTCTTGCCGTTGATGACCAGCGGGGCCTGGGTCATGAGATACGTCGAGATGTCGGCGCCCGCGCGCCAGACCGGGGCGCCGGCGTTCAGCCACCGCCCGTACGTTTCGTTCGACCCCCACAGGTCGCGCCCACGCTTGATCGGCCGGCCGTGGCTGATCTCGATCCACTTGCCGTCCACGTAGATGGGCGTGCCCGCACCCATGTACTTCCCGCCGACCTCAGTCGAGGCGAGCCCGTCCGGGCTCGGCGCGCGCTGCTGCGCGAGCACCATCGTGCCGGCCAAGAGAACGGCCGTCGCCCCAAGCGCGAACGTGAACCTCATTTCGAGCCCTCCAGGATCACTATGGTCCGCCGCCAGAATAACGCCGTGCGTCTGTGTGGTCCGAATAATCAGAGCCTCCGTTCCTTCTATGAAGCGGCTGGTACCTGTCAAATCCGTTCTTCTCTTCTACGTTCTTCGAGAGAGCGCGTGTGGAAATGTGGGAATCCGTTCTAGGGATTTCCACATTTCCACACGCCGTTGTCGGTCGCCGACTGCCACATCATGATGACGGCCTCGCCGAAGGCGAGCGTCGTCAGTCTTCTATTCGCGTTGCCGTTCGGCGATCGTCAATCGCCGCGCACAATGAGATGCGGTGGGGACGTGGCGCCATCTCCGTAACGGCTCTCACGTGCGGCCATGCAACGGACCGTGCTCACGTCCCCGGCTGTCGGCTCTGCCACTCGAGGTCCTCGTCGATGATCCGGTCTCAGGCCGGCCTGCGACGCGGCGTCGGCCGGCCAAAATCGGTCTGGTCGCGCCACAGCGCATACAGAATGCGACTCAAGCGCCGCGCGAGCGCGACGATCGCGATCCGCCGGCCGCGGCGCGCGGCCAGCGCCTGGGCCCAGACCCGCAGCGGCAGGCCGGCGGCGCTCCGCCCGCGCCAGATGACCCAACTGGCTTGGACCAGCAGCGCACGGAGATCGCTCGGGCCGGTCTTGGTGATGTGGCCTTTGTGCTGCCGCTCCGCCGAGCTGTCTTCCGACGGCACGAGACCGAGAAAGGCACTCGCCCGCGCAGCGCGGCCGCCAAATCGCGCCGGGTCGTCCATCACCGCCTGGTACGTCAGCGCAACCACCGGCCCGACCCCGGGGGCCGTCATCAAATGCTGGGCGATCCGATCGGTGCTCGCGCGCGTGTCGACGGCGGCATCGGCCTCCGCCAGCGCCGCATTGAGCTGCGCGATGAGCGCGTGTAACGGCTGGACGGCGGCGCTTAGCGCCGCGGGCAGCGAGACCCGCGCGAGCCGCGCGAGCACGCCCTCCGCCGATCCACTCGCGAGTCGCACCCCTTCCTGGCGCAGGAGCGATCGCAGCAGCGCGATCACCCCACTGCGGCTGCGCACCAGATGACTGCGCACCCGCAGCGTCCGGCGGAGCGCCCGTGCCGGCGCCGAGGCCCGATGGGCCCGCCGATAGATCCCGGTGCGGCACGCCTCGGCCAAGGCGGCCACGTCGCGGCGGTCGGTTTTGACTTTGCGCGACCGCGACCCGTACATCGGCAGGTAATTCGGATCCGCCACGATCGCCTCATGGCCCAGGCCCTCGAGCTCCTGCGCGACCCACTCACTCTCCGTGCTGCTTTCGATCAGAATCCGCATCGGCGGCCGGGGTCTGAACAGCCCGGCCAGATCGACGCGCGTCGTGTCGATCCGGCGCTCCAGGACGAGGGCCCCGTCGTCTCGCACGATCCGAATTTGACTCCGCCGTGTGTGCAGATCGATGGCACCATACTCCATGGCTGGCTGCTCCTTTGCGCCTTGAGCGCGTCAATCACTTGGTGGCACACGCTACCACTCAAGGACAGCCAGCCGCTTCATCTCATCTCCGTGCCTCCGTGTGAA
>JANNQZ010000365.1:0-5298 GCA_031401015.1 Chloroflexota bacterium
AGGCCGGTCTCGTTGAGCTTGCTCGTGCGCTCGTGGAAGGGAGTCGTCCGGATCATGCCGCCCTCGGTACGGTGCTCGCGCGACGGTCAGGGTAGCGCGACGAGGGGCTTCGCTGACGAGCGCGTCCCACCGGCCGGACCGCGTGCTCGTTGGCCCTTCTCGCCATCGGCCCCTCGAGCCAAAAGTGCATGTGGTGCACCTTGAGCGTGATTGGTCCGGCATCGCGACCCTTCAGGACCCCACGCGGCTCCCCCCTGAGCGTGAATGGGCACGGCCCTGCGGGCTTGCGGACGCGTCGGAGCTACCGAGCCGAGCCCAAGGTGCATCCGGTGCACATTTGGCAGATCCGGCGAGAGGGTGGCGCCGGGCGCCGAAGCGGGGCGGCTGTCTGGTCTCAGGGCGCCAGGCGCTGCCAGTTGCTCCACGAGCCGCGATTCCTGGCGAAGTCGGACGGGCTCCAATCCACACGTCTTGCCGGACCGCCAGCAGCATCGAAGAGCCACGGCTCACCCGTCCCATCCGGGACGGCCAGGATGACGCTGCTATCGGGCGACCAGTCGTAAACGAGGGCACCCATGAACGACGGTCCCGTCAAGGTCACGTGCGGCGACTCATCGCCGGTGGGCACCACGCCGATTCCTCTTCCCCCGACCACGAAGGCAAGCCGCGTTCCGTCCGGCGACCAGGCCGGAGCAAAGTGTTCAGAACCGGCGTCGGGCCTGAGGACCACGTCCCGGAGCCCTTCGATCGTAAGGACGTGGACCTGCACGGGGTAGCGTTTATCCGGCCAGTCGCTGTACGCGACTCGCTTGCCGTCCGGTGACCAACTCACCCAGTAGTAATCGTGGTCCCCGCCGTCGAGCGGAGTCACCGGTCGCACACTGGATCCGTCCGCCTTGACCAGGAACAGCCCGGTCGCGGCCCTGCCGGTGTCCAGACCGCGCACGACGAGCTCGGAGCCGTCGGGCGAGCGCCACGCGAACTCCTCCCGAATGATCAAGCCCAGGTCCAGTGGGTGTGCGTCGGACCCATCCGTCATTGCAATCCAGAGGCTCCCTCCTGAGAGCCATGCCAGACGCGTGCCATCCGGCGACCACCGCAACCAGGACACAGTCGGGAGCGGCGCGGTCGTCAGCTCAATGGTCTCACCGCCGATCGCGTCGACCGCGAAGACCCTCACCATCTCTTCGACCTTGCGGATAAAGGCGATCCGGGTTCCGTCGAGCGAGAAGGTCGGCGAGGAATCGAGCTCCGGGCCCGCCACGATCATCGTGGTCGCGCCCGTCATCGGGTTACCGGTGAGGATGTCGCCCATCGCCGATGTGAACGCGACCACGCCGTTGGCTGCAGGGCCGAAAGGCGGCGGGACCCGGGGTTGCGCGCCCGCGACGGCAAAGGCGATCGCCGCGACCAGGGTCAGAATGGCGAACAGGGCGACGTAGCGGGCACGTGTGGGTGCCTGCACCCTGCTCATTGTGACGTCCATGGGAATCCACCTTTCGAGCAAGGTCCAGGCAGGCCGCTGGCTCGTGTGAGCGGTCTGCCAGAGGAGGTCATCGAGGTACTCGGGCGTCCGCGGTTCCGCGAGCTCGGTCATGAGCTCCGGGAGTTGCCGCTCAAGATGATCGGTCGGCATCATGCGAACTGCCCTCCGGGGATCGGTCTCGGGGCCGCCGCCAGGTCGTCCGCCTCGATCGAGGCGCGCATGGCCGCAAGCGACCGATGGAGGCGGGATTTGGCCGTCCCCAATGGAATACTCAGGGTCGCCGCCACGTCTGGCAGCGGCATCCCCAGGAAGTAACGGAGGACCACAACCGCACGCCATTCGGGGTCGAGTCGGCGAAGTGCGTGATCCAGCACCTCGCGGTCGGCGATCGCCGACGCGATGTCGTCGATCGCCGGGCCGTCGATCGGGGTCAGTTCGATCTCGATCACCCGACGCCGGCGGCGCCGCGTGGCATCGATGCAGGAGTGGACGACAAGGCGCCGAATCCACGCGTCGAACCTGTCTGGATCGCGAAGCGCCGGCAGGTTTCGCCAGGCTCGGATGAACCCCTCCTGGACCGCGTCGCGCGCGAGCTCCGGGTCGCGGAGGATCAGTCGAGCCGCCGCGTCCAGCCGCGCGATGGCCGAGCCGACGAGCAGCGCGAAGGCGTCATGATCGCCCCGCTTCGCTCGATCGACGAGGTCACGCTGGTCCACGGTCGCCTCGGGTTTCCCTGGCGCGGCCACTTGGTCGCGCTCGGATGGTATGGCGTCATGGCGAGGCGAATCGTTCCAGTGAGAGTCGTTCCAGTCAGAGTCGATCCCGTGACAACCCAACCCGCTGACAGCCCAACCCGCTGACAGCCCCCTCGGTTTCCGCCATTTGCTCGGCAGGACAGCAGGAGACAGGCACGGCCCTGTCACTTGTGCGCGCTGCCCGCATTTGGCAAGTAATCGGACCGGTCGACACCGACTTTGAGCACGCCACGGCAGCGGATTGGATGCCCGAGCGCGGTGTGTTGTGGCTTGTGCCGGTGTGACCGGCATTTGACAGGAAGGATGACGGCCGCGGCCGCCGCCGGCCCGCAAACCTCGTATCGTGCCCGGGTGACCGCGCCGCCCGTCCTTCGCCGCCTGGCTGCTCGGTTCGTTCCACAGCTGCTGATCGATGCCGTCGACTTCCGGCGGCTGTGGATCGGCCAGGCGACCTCGGTCGTGGTCGACCGATCGATGCGCTCCTCGGTGGGGCGCCCCGGGCCGCGGTCGCGGTCCGCGAATCGCTTCTCGCGGTCACGATCGCGGCGGTGGCGGGGGTCCTGTGCCTGATCCGGACGCCAGTCCTTCAACTGCGTGACCTGCCCGACGCGCCGGCTTAGCGCCGGATCTCCGCCTGACGAGCGGCGGCGCGCACGTGGTGGGGCCAGGAGTCAAGGCGCGATCAGTGCGTATTGGCGCTCGAAGTCGGCGTCCGTCAACTCACCGATCTGGATCTTGCGAAGCATGCCCGAACGGTCGATGAAGTAGGTCTGTGGCCGTGCTGCGACGCGGTACGCAACTTTCAGCGCCTTGTCCGGATCGATGACGGTGGGCCAGCCGCCCCCGTATTCCGCCTCGAACTCGCGGGCCGGCCCGGGCGGATCGTCCGTCAGGACGCCGACGATCGCCAGCCCATCCGAGGCGTGCTCGGCAAGTTTCGCCGCCAGCAGCGGGAACTCATCACGGCACGGGACGCACGATGGACCCCAGAAGTTGACGATCACCGGACGTCCGCGCAGGTCGGCCAGGTCAAAGCTCGCGCCATCGAGCGTGGTCCCCACGATCGGGGGCGCCGGGGCTCCGATCTCCGCTCTCGCCTCGGCCTCGCCACCGATGTCGTCCGAACGGGCGAGCCACAGCACACCCATCGTGGTCAGGGCCGCGACCAGCAGCGCGAGCAGGATGGGCCGACGCGGCATGGTGGAAGCCCCGGCTACTGCAGCGTGGCGGTCCCGATCATGTTCGGGTGAACGGAACAGATGAAGGGGTACTCGCCGGCCGGCAGGGCGGGAACGTCATAGACCCTGGTCTCGACACCGTTGAAGATCTCGCCCTTCCAGATCCCCTCCCCGGCCGAGCCCCGGAGCTCGATGTTGTGCGGTGTCCCGGCATCCGAGTTGACAAACGCGATGGTGAAGGGCCGATCCGCCGGACCCGTCCACGAGGTTTGCACGAAGGCGATCCCGAGGGCCTCGACGGTGACATCGGCAACGGGCCCAGCGTCGGGCGGCGCGGTCGGTTCTCCCGACGCCGACGGCCCCGCCGAGCCCCCCGCATCCGGCGACGTACCCGGTGTCCCGCCGTTGGCCGCGCCGGACCCGAGGATGCCCGATTGCCCGATGACGGCCATGACCACCAGCACGGCCAGGGCCGCGAACAGCCCGGTCGGCGTGCGCGGCTCAGGCAGGTTCTCCAGGTGGCCGGTCCGATCGGCCTCGACTGTCTTGACATATTCCCCGCGTGCATCCGACAGCCAGCCGATCAACCCCGCGACCAGGGCGATGACCCCGACCGGCAGCAGCCAGCCGCCGAAGACCAGGCCGAGGAACAGCAACGCCACGCCCAGAGCGCCCAGCAACGGGCGAAACGACGGCCCGGGCATGTGGACACCCGGCGGAGGTCCCGTGTCCACGCGTGCCGGCAGGGTCGTGCGCGTCGGGGCGACGTCCCGGTCGTACAGGTGAAGGCCCTCTGCCAGCCAGTAGAGCAACGTCAATGTCAGCGCTATGGCGCCGAGCGCCAGGGTCACGCCACCAAAGACCAGGCCAAGGAGCAGCAAGAAGACCCCGACGGCCGCGAGGATCGGCGCAAGGGATGGGCCGGGCATGTGGATGCCAGCAGGCGTCACCGGTTCCACCCGCTGGACCCCGCGCCGGGCCGGCGGCGCGCCGAGCAGGCGACGGAACGTCAGCAGCAGGACGAGCGCCACCGGGAGCACGATCACGACCGGCAACATCCCGATGACGACGCCCCAATCGGGCAGGACGAACTGCGCGGTCAGGTCGAGGAAGCCCTTCCAGAGTTGCTCAAGCATGGCTCGACCGGATCACGCCGCGCGCCGGCGAGCGATCGGGGTCACTCCGCGGAGGACCCGGCGACGAGCACGTAGATCATCATCGCCATCGCCACGCCGAGGAACAGGAGCATCGTCGTCCCGGCGTAGTCGACGTGCCAGCCGCCGTAGTACGGGATGGCGAAGAAGACCACCCCGATCACGAGGAACAAGGCCCCCATCATCGCGGCATTGCGTGGGCGTCGAATCGACGGCATACGGTTGGCTCCTATTTGCCGGGGAGCAGGTAGAGCAGCGAGAACAGCAGGATCCAGACCACGTCAACGAAGTGCCAGTAGAGCGAGGCTCCTTCGACCGCGTCATGGTGACGCGAGGAGAACTGGCCGGCCATGCCGCGGTAGAGCACGACGGACAGCATGATCACGCCGCCCAGCACATGCGCTCCGTGGAAGCCGGTCAGCGTGTAGTAGGTCGTCCCAAACGTGCCGGCCGATAGCGACAGCCCCTCCGCGCCAAGCGTCGCGTAATCGGCGGCCTGCATGACCAGGAAGATGATCCCCAGGATCACCGTCACGGCCATGTTCCGCAGAAACGCGGTCCGGTCGTCGCGGGCGATGCCCCACACCGCGAACTGGCAGGTGAACGAGCTCAGGATCAGCAGGTTCGTCGCGGGTCCCACCAGGGGCAGGATCTGCAGGGTATGGCTGAACTCCTCGGGCGGCCACTGCGGGGCGTTCGCCCGGACGCTGAAGTAGGCCGCGAAC
>JANNQZ010000366.1:0-17781 GCA_031401015.1 Chloroflexota bacterium
CCACGACGGCCTTGGCAAGTACCTGAGCCAGATCATCGAGAAGGCGCCGGGCGAGACCGCCGACATCGTGAACATCCTCAAGGATCGCGAAGTCGACGTCATGGTCAGCTACCTGCCGGTCGGCAGCGAGGAGGCGACCAAGTGGTACGCGGAGCAGGCCCTGGCGGCCGGCGTCGCGTTCGTCAACGCCATCCCGGTCTTCATCGGTCGCGAGCCGTATTGGCAGCGCCGCTTCGCCGAGGCCGGGCTGCCGGTCATCGGTGACGACATCAAGAGCCAGGTCGGTGCGACGATCACCCACCGCGTCCTGACCCGCCTGTTCATGGACCGCGGCGTTCGCCTGGACCGGACCTACCAGCTCAACTTCGGCGGCAACACCGACTTCCTGAACATGCTCGAACGGGAGCGCCTCGAGTCCAAGAAGATCAGCAAGACCAACGCGGTCACGTCCATGCTCGATTACGAGCTGGATTCGGACGATATCCACGTCGGCCCCAGCGACCACGTGCCGTGGCTGCTCGATCGCAAGTGGTGCTACATCCGGATGGAGGGCACGACCTACGGCGATGTGCCGCTCAACGCAGAACTCAAGCTCGAGGTCTGGGACAGCCCCAACAGCGCCGGCGTCATTACGGACGCGATCCGCTGCCTGAAGCTTGGTCTGGACCGCGGCCTCACCGGAACGCTGGTGGCGCCGTCGAGTTACTTCATGAAGAGCCCGCCGCAGCAGATCCACGACGACATCGCCTTCAACCGGGTTGAGGCCTTCATCCGTGGCGATGACAACGAGACCCTGGTCGGCACCGAGGCGCCGGTCAAGAAGACAATCAAGCGCATGGCCGGAACGCGGGCCAAGGTGGCCACCGCCGCCAGGTGACGTCCCGCGACCAGCGACTCGAGGCGCCGCACCGGCGCGGCAGGACCGGGCCACGCGGCAGGACCGGGCCACGAATCGTCGAGCAGGCGGCGGTCGCCGGCTACCGGGCGACCAGCTGGCTGCTGAGTGTGCTGCCGCCGGGCCCTGCCCGTGCCCTGATCGGACGCCTGTCCCAGGTGTCCTACCTGGCCTGGCCGGCCAAGCGCCGCTGGTCCAACCAGAACTTCGGGCACGTCCTGGGCTTGCCGCCAGACGACCCTCGTGTGAGGCGGATGGCCCTGCGCGCCTACCGCGAATACGGACGCTACCTCGTCGAGCTGATGCGCCTGCCGTCGCTGCCCCCGAGCGAAGTCGGCCTGCTGGCAGCCGATCTGGATGCCGATGAGCTGCGCCGGATCGCGGCCGGCGCACGGGGCGGCGGGCTAATCTTCGCCGTTGGTCATGTCGGCAACAACGAGGCGGTCGCCGCCGGGATCGCCCACCATGGCATGCCGATCAGCGTCGTCGCCGACGACTCGTCGTTCCCCGAGCTGTTTGAACTGCTCCGCCAGCAGCGGGAGTCATGGGGCGTCCACGTGATCGCATGGCGGAACCTGCGCGAAATCTTCGGAGTGCTGAAGCGACGGGAGATGCTCGCCCTCCTGGTCGACTGGGGGTATCGCAGCGATGGAATCCCGGTCCAGCTGTTCGGGGCATGGACGGCCCTGCCGGCGGGACCCGCAGCGCTCGCGGCCAAGACCGGGTCACGCATCCTGCCGATCGCGATGCGCCGGGCGGAAGGCGGCGGCTTCGATGTCTCCTGGCCGGACCCGATCGACGTGCCCCCGGGCGATCCCGCCGCGCTCCAGCGAGCGACCCAGGCGATGGCCGATGCGCTGGCCGCCACCATCCGCTCCGCCCCGGAGCAGTGGTACAGCTTCAAGCCGCTCTGGCCGCCCACTGCCGCGGAGGCGGTTGACCTCGAGCGACGCGCTGCCGTAATGCTGGCCGGCCTTCCGGATCCTGGCCCGGGTCGGGCGGATAGTGGCGCGGATCGGGCGAATGGTGGCGCGGGGCGCGCCGGCGACGTGGGCGATCGATGACGATCCGGGGGCGGGGCCTCATGGCTGCGTCCTGGCTGGCCTGCCATCTGCCGGAGGGACCGCTCACGCATGCGGCGAACCTGGCGGGCGATGCCTGGTATCGATTGGCACCCGATCGCGCCGCCCAGGCGCGGCGCAATCTCCGGCGGGTCTGCGAGGCCCTGCATGTCGTCGGGCGAGGCTCCCCCGCCGCTCGCGCCGCCGCCGATGACCCACGCGCCCTCGAACGCCTCGTCCGGTCCGCGTTTCGCCACGCCGCCCGGTATTACCTCGAGGTGGCACGGACGCCGGCTCTCCGCCCGGGCGACCTGGACCGGCGCCTGACCGTCGAGACCCCGGAAACGGTCACCGAGGCGTTCAGCGGCGGGCGTCCCGTGATCTTCGTCGGCCTCCACTTCGGATCACTTGAACTCCCCGCCCTGTTCCTCGCCGCCCGGGCCGGTGGGGCCGTCGCGCCGATGGAGACGGTCGACGACGCCGATCTCCAGGACTGGTTCGTGCGTACGCGCGGCGCCGCTGGCGTCCGGATCGTGGGCCTGGGCGAGGCTCGACGAGAGTTGCTGAGCGCGCTTCGCGACGGCACCTCGGTCGGGCTGGTCGGTGACCGAGACCTGACCGGCGGCGGGCTGCCGGTCACCTTGTTCGGCGCCCCGGCGAAGCTCCCGATCGGCCCGGCGATGCTCGCCGTGGAGGCCGGCGCCCGACTGTACGTGGCCGGCGTCCGGCGGACCGGGATCGGACGGTACCTGGGGCGCCTCGAACCTGTCGCGGTTCCCGCCGCGGGCTCGCGCCGCGACCGTGTCACAGCGACCATGGCCGGGCTCGCCATCGCCTTTGAGCGAGTCGTCGCGGATGCGCCAGACCAGTGGTGGGCCGTCTTCTTCCCGATCTGGGCGGACCTCGAAGCCGCGGGGGAGGCCGCGGGGTTGGCCGCGGGGGAGGCCGCGGGGGAGGCCGCGGGGTTGGCCGGGGGCGACAGCGAGGGCGCTTGCCCACCCGCAGCGCCGGCAGCCCCATGACGACAAACCCGACCCACCGGGGTCGCGCGGACCTCCACATTCACACCACGGCAAGCGACGGCACTGCGACGGCCATCGCGATCCTGGACCACGTGCAGCGGCATACCGATCTCGACGTGATCGCCATCACCGACCACGAACGGATCGATGCCGCCCTGGCCGCCCGGGCGATGGCCGCCGATCGGGGCCTGCGCGCCGAGGTGGTCGTCGGCGAGGAGGTCACGACCCTCGGCGGCCACCTCCTGGCGCTGTTCATCGATCGGCCGATCCGCCCATACCGTTCCCTGCGCTCGACGATCGCCGCCGTCCACGACGCCGGCGGCCTGGCGATCCCGGCGCACCCGCTGGTGCCGTATCCACTCTGTGCCCAGGGCTGGGTCCTCCGCCGGCTGCTGGATGACCCGGATCCAGCGGTCCACCCTGACGCCATGGAAACCTTCAACCCGACGACCCTGGGCAAGCCGTGGCACGCCCGTGTCGTCCGGTTTGCGGACAGGCATGAGCTCGCCCAGGTCGGGAACAGCGACGCCCATGCCCTCGCCGCGATCGGCACCGGCTGGACGACGTTCCCTGGGCGCGGGGCCGGCGATCTCCGCCGCGCGATCGCCGATCGGACCACCCGGCACGGAGGTACCTTCCACCCGATGGCCGGTCAGCTGGGCACGTTCGCGCATCAGGTGCGTAAACGCAGTCGCGATGCCCGCGACGAGCTTGCCGGACGCCTGCGTCGCGACGGCACGGGCCGCGATCACGGCTACCCCGGCGGCCGCCTCAGACCGCCGCGCTTCGAATTCGATCGGCTCGACGAGCTTAACCGACTCGACCGGGTCGACGGGCGCGGACTCGATGGCGACGGAGGCGGTCGCGCGTGAAGATCGGCCTCGTCTGCCCGTACATCTACCCGGAGTCCGGCGGCGTCGCCCAGCACGTCCGGTTCCTCTACGAAAACCTCCGCCTTCGCGGTCACGACGTACGGATTATCACGGCAAGTCACGGTCCACAGCGCGCGTCGGAGGGCGACATCCTGCGCATCGGGGTCGGCGTGAGCATGCCGACCAACGGATCCGTGGGGACGTTGACGTTCTCGCCGCGCTATCTCGGGCAGGTCCGCGACCTCCTGGCGCGCGAGCGCTTTGACCTCCTTCACTTCCACGAGCCCTTCGTGCCGTTCCTGTCGCTGTTCCTGCTGCGCGAGTCGCACAGCGTCAACGTGGCGACGTTCCATGCCTACGCCGGGTTCTCGCCGTCCTACGAGCTCGGGAGCCGGGTCATGGGGGGCCACGCCGCGCGTCTCCACGGCCGGATCGCGGTCAGCGCGGCGGCCCAGCATTTCATCGACCGGTTCTTCCCGGGCGAGTACAAGGTGATCCCCAACGGCGTCGACGTTCCGCGCTTCGCGGGCGCCGTCCCGCTTGCGCGCTGGCAGGACGGCGTGCCCAATGTCCTGTTCGTCGGTCGGCTGGAGCCGCGCAAGGGCGTGCTGGACCTGCTCAAGGCCCATCGGATCCTGCGCAAGACCGGGTCCGGCAGTCGGCTGCTCATCGTTGGCTCTGGGCCGCAGGAGCGCGAAGCCCGCCGGTACGTGGCCACCCGGGGCCTCCAGGCGGTCGAATTCCTGGGTCGCGTCTCCGATGCCGAGAAGGCGCAGTTGTTCCGGACGGCGGACGTCTTCGCTTCGCCGGCGACGGGTGGCGAATCCTTCGGCATCGTGCTCCTCGAGGCGATGGCCGCGGGCGCGCCCATCGTGGCCTCGGACATCCACGGGTACAAGGGGGTCGCCCGACGCGACCGCGAAGGCCTGCTGGTCCCGCCACGCGCGCCCAGGGAGCTGGCCCGGGCGATCGCCCGACTGCTGGGCGATGCGGACCTGCGGGCGTCGATTCGCGCGGCCGGGCAGGAGCGAGTTGAGGCGTTCAGCTGGCCACGCGTGGCAGCCAGGGTGGAGGACTACTACGGGTTCGTGATTCGGAGGCTTGCGGCCAGCGGAACCCTCCCGATCGACTTTCGAGCCGAGGTCCCTCAGGCGCCCCCGCTCCGACCCCGGCCCTCGGAGTCGGCGGGCGGGTTGGACTCGGGACGGTCGGGTTCGGCGGGGTCTGCGGGCGGGTCGGCCGGCGGGTCTGCGGGCGGGTCGGCCGGCATCGCAACCTTGGACGCGTCAGACACCCCCGTCACGGCCTCCTCGACGACTTCGTCGGCTGGCGTCGTCGAGTCTGCGAGCGCCAGGCGCCAGACCCAGGCCGAATAGGCGACGACCAGGCAGGTCAGGGCGAGCGCGCCCAGCAGGATCGCCAGGGTCGGCGTCAGGAGTGGCGTGTCCACCCCTCGGGCCACGGTGCTCACCGGAAACTGGAACGCGTAGAGATGGGTCGGCAGGATCCCCTGGTAGGCGCTGACGATCGTCGCCGGCAGCGGCAGCGCCGCGATGTTCGGGTAGAGGATGGCGAACCAGCCGATCGCCGCCACCACGATTCCGGCGGCGAACCGTCGCGGATCCGTGGCGCTGAAGACCTGGAGCGCCAAGTAGGCGAGCGGCAGTCCAACGACCAGGGCGATGGGCTCGACCGGAACCCCACTCAGACTGAGGATGGGCGCATCAGGCAGCACCGCCACGACGGCCAGTGCGATGACCACGGCCAAACCGGCCAGCATCAGCGGGCGGAACGCGGTGCGCAGGTCCACCCCGACCGGCTCGTTGCGACCGCCGAACTCCAGGAGACGAAGGAAGATCCCGACCAACCCGAGCACGACAACCAGCACGAGCGCCCCGGCCTGGGCGGTCACCACCAGGTCCGGAATGAGCGCCGGGCAAGCCTGCGAGCCCGGGTTGACCGCCTCGACGTTGACAAAGCCGCATAGCGGTCTCGACAGGATCCACAGGATCGCGGGACCGGCGACGGCCAGCGCGCTGGCCACACGGGCCAGCTGCCAGCTGCGACGCGAGGGGCCATGCCACAGCTCGGCCACGAAATAGGCCAGCGCAAGGACCACGAACGGCAGGGCCGTGTAGTAGTGGTACTGGAAGGCCGCCCGATCGATCCGCGCCCACGGGATCCATTGGGCGGCGAACCCGATCGCGATCAGGGCCAGGGCGGGGCTTCGCCGCCGGAACGCCATGAACGCGACGAAGATCAGCGCCGGCACGCCAAGCCACCAGATGACCATGTTGCCCGCGTCGTAGATCGATGCCGATGTCGCCCCAGCGAACCCTTCCTGGTAGAACCAGACCGGCTTGAGGTTGAGCGGCCACGCCCACCACGGTGACGAAGCGGCGTGGGCCGACGTCAGGTCGTTGTGGTATCGATACATCTGGCCCGTCAGATCTACCAGGGTCTGCCCGTCGTGACCGGCGGGCCAACCCGCAACGATTTGGTGGCCTGAGATCATGGCCCAGGGCAGGTAGGACAGCACGTAGACGCCTAGCGGGATCGCAAGCAGACAGATCGCTGCCCAGACGATTGGCAGTCCGAGCCCGGCCCCGGGGCGGAGCCAGCCGTCGGGTGGCGCTGCCGGAGGTTCCAGTCCGCGGCCTGGGTCGTGTGGCGTTGCCGCCACCGAGAGCGGGCCAAAGCCCCAGCGACCCGCCAGCCAGAAGATGCCCACGACCGCCGGCGAGGCGAGTCCCAGGACGACGGCGAGGTGGACCGGCCAGATCGTCAGGGAGCCAAGCGAGACAGGGGTCGCCAGCGTTCCCAGTCCAAGCCCCGCGAAGAAGACCAGGGCGCCGCCGGCCGCCGGCGCCATCACGGCCAGCCGCATTTCCTCGTCCGTCCACGCGATGGGATGGAGGATGGTGACAATGACCGCGATCAGCGTGAGCGCGATCATGATCAGCAGGAAGGTCAGGTTGCCGAAGCCGGTCCCCTCGGGGACGCTGATCGCGAGATAGCCCAGCACGCCGCTGATGGCGATCATGCCCAGGATCGCGAGGACCCGGCCGAGGGCGCTACGGACCAGGATCAGCAATGCCAGTGCCCCGATGGCATAGGCTGCCACCCACTTGCTGGCGAGCGCCAGGCCCAACAAGAGGCCGATCACGGGCATGGCCAGCCAGAACGCCAGTCGTCCACGGAACCAACCGGTCCACAGGGCGGCAAAGACGGTGTAGGCGGCGATGATGAACAGCCCGACGTACACGTCGTTCATGGCGATGCGCGACTGGACGAAGAACATCCCGTCGACCAGGACGAACAGGCCCGCAAGCACGGCCACCAGGCGGCGCCTGAAGAGGATCCGGGCGAGCAGGAAGAGCAGGCCGGCGAACAGGGTGCCCGCGATCACGCCGGGGAGACGCCAGGCGAACGCGTGCGAGCCAATCCCGATCTCGGCCGTGGCTCCGGCAGCGTCCAGCAGCAGGAGTCGCTGCGGGTCCTGGGACGGATACTCGGGCTCGATGTCGGCGGCCACGACGACCGGTTCGAACCCTGCTGGCAGGGCGGCGTCGGCATAGACGGCGTTTGCATGCGGCTCAACCACATAGACCGTCCATCGCTCGAGGCCAGCCCGCGAGGACCCTGGCGCCAGGCCCACGATGTGGACCTGCTGGCTTGCCGGGTTGAACAGAATGCGGGTGCCGGGCCCCGGCAGCGGATGGCTGCCTAGATCGACCGGCCCGGCCTTGGCGCTGTCCCCGCCGATCGCCAGGACGTGATACCCGGGAGCGGCCGCGTCGCCGTTGGTCACGTACAGCTTCGGGTCGTCGAGACCGCTCACCGCCGCAAGGCCGTGCGCGCCACCCGGCAGCCCAACCGTGGTCAGGACTGCGGCTCGTCGAACGTCGACGAAGGCCACCCCATCGCGCGTGGCCACCGCGATCCGCTGCACTTCTTCGATCGAGATGCCCGGCAGGGACCCGTCATCGATGGCTGCGGTGACGGCGGTTCGGACATCATCGATGCCCGGGCTGCCCAGCACCACGCCCGGACCGGCACCCGGGTCGCTGAGTTTCGCCAGGTAGTCGGTCGCGGCTCCGCCCAGGAGCTCCGCCAGCCGATCCGCGACGGCACCCGGGTCGGCCACGTCGGCGAGCGTCGCGATCAGGGCGGGACCGGTGCCGCCCGACGCCAGATCGACGATCCCAGGCAGGTCGACACTCCCCACGACCGTCGCACCGGGGAGGTCCACGAGGCTCAGGCGATCCGCCGAGGCCGCTACGACCGTCGTCCCATCTTCTGCCACGAACAGTTGCGCAATCGGGTGGTCGACCGTGGCAACCAGCGTCGGATCGGGCAGAAGGACCGTGTCCTCGCCGGCGATGCCGCCGCCCTGCGCCGAGGCATCAAGCGTCATCAGCCGCCCGTCATCGAAGCCGATGATCAGCTGGTTGACGGTTCGATCGTATGCCAGGGCGCTCGCTCCTGGCGCCGGCCGGCTGAACAGCAGGTCGCCGCCGCGCAGGTCGTAGGTCCGAATCTCGTCGCCCGTCGCCACGTGGAGTCGTTCACCCGCGCGCTCGCCCCCGGTTTCAATGGCCTCCCGACGCGGCTCGATGACGGCGGCACGCACGCTGATGCCGAGCTCGCTCGTGGACCGAACCTTGTCGCCACCCCAAGCGACGATTCCGGCGGCCATCGCGTACTTGGCCAGGTGCGGGTGCGTCCATTCGTAGATGTCGTGATCGATGTCGTAGCGGAAGTCCTGCAGGAATTCGGTGGCGGTCCGCGCGTGGTAGACCTCGTCGAAGTGCATCTGGTATGGCTCGGCGAGCCGAAACGTCCGGAGGCCGAAGCTGACCAGCACCAGGACCAGCACGAGCCACAGGTCCAGTCGATCCAGTCGGCCGCCGCGTTCCCCAAGGAGGTCAGCGGTGCGATCCGGGCGGATGGACGACCCGCTGAATCGGGCGCCAAGCCAGTCGAGGAGGCCCAGCTCCCCGAACGTCGACCGGGGCGACCAGGTCGGGAGGCGCACTGGGGCGGCCTGGGGTACGCCTGCGCCGTCGGCCCCGTCCGTCCGGTCTGCCACGGACGCATCTGACAGGGGCATGTCGGTCGCGGCTGTGACTGGCGACGCGGAACTCGACCCGTCGATGGCCGAGTACGGGTCAGCCGCGCCTCCCGGGGCGTCCGGGCCGCCTGCAGCCAGTTCGTCCCCCAGCATCTCACTGGGGCCACGCCGGAGCTGGACAGCCACCCACAGGAAGGCCACCCCGTGAATGATGGAGAAGAGGCTCACCCCGACCTCGGAGCGGATCCACTCGCCGATGCCAAGCCAGTCCGCGACCGACGGATTGCCCGGGTAGAGTGTGGTGAGGACGACGTACATGTTCGCGAACGTGGCCACGGACAGGGCGACCCAGGCCACCCGCCAGCGCACGGAGATCGCGCCCAGGATGGCGGCGAATGCGAAAAACGGATAGCCATACCGTTCGTGGACCCGGGTTGGCAGGACGAAGAACGCCAGGGCCAGGACGGCCAGGCCCACCAGGATCGCCAGCCGGTCCGGGCGACGCGCCACCATCCACAGGGTGACGGCAATCGTGGCGAGGAGGAGTGCCGCACCGATCAGCACTGCCGGGATTCCCAGGATGACGGCGCTGCCAAAGGAGCACGCCTGCGCACCCTCCACCGTCACCGACGGCGCGTAGTCGCACACCCAGCCATTGGCATTGGCCAGGCTGAACCCGAAGTCCGACGGCACGAGCGCCCACGGGTTGTACGCGTTGACCGTCAGGTACGGATAGCCACCGGCGGCGACGCCCACCTGCTCGATCAGGCCGGAGCGGATAAAGGGCGGCTCGCCCCCAAACTCGACCACCGACAGACCGAACGGCAGGCACAGCACGACGGCCGTCGCGAACCCGGCGACCGCGGTTGTGAGGATCCTGACGGGATGCCCGGTCCGTGCCGCATCCCCGCCACCACCTGCCGGCCACAGGGCCCGGCGGATCGTGATGACTGCGACCAGCGGGATCAGGATGCCCAGTTGTGGCTTGATGACCGCGGCGACCATCGCCCAGATCGCCGCCCGCTCCGGATGGTCGCGCCAGAGCTCACGGAGGCCGAGCAGGACGAAGACAACACCCACCGAGTCGACCTGGCCCCAGACCACGCTGTCGAACCATGAGATCGGGTTGAGCACCGCTACCGCGGCCCCGAGGAGCGCGAGTCTGCGCCGCCCGCCAAGCTCCAGGATCATCGAGTGAACGAGCCAGGCGATGGCCAGGTCGGCCGCGATCGCGGGCAACTTGATCAGGTCGCCCAGGCCGCCGATGGCATTGCCGACGATGCCGATCAGCCACAGAAAGTACAGGTACCCGGGCGTGTAGTCGTGGAAGAAGTCGCGCTCGTAGAAGCCGAAGGGCCCCTCGTCCGCAAGGTTGTTGGCCCAGAATCCAAAGGCATTGAGGTCCGTCGAGAAGCCGGACCCGGGCAGCAGGTATGCGATGATAACCCGAAGGGCGAGCCCGATGGACAGGACGATGAGGACCGGGCCGACCGTGTCGCGCGATCCGTTCGCCCGCGATGGAGCCCCGGAGCCTCGCACGGTCCCACCGGACGCGGGGCCAATCACCGGCTAAACGGCTCCTGCACGAGCGTGGAAGGGTGGATCTGAGCGTAGCACAGGGTGGCGCGACGGAGTCCCGGTCGGGCGTATGGCCGGGCCCGCGCACCGCCCGCTGGCTGGCGATCGGGGCTGGCGTCGCGCTGGCCTCGCTGGCGCTGGCCGTCTATTCAGCCACCCGGATCGATCGGTATTACGACCATTTCGTCTGGCAGGCGGCCGCGTTCCTGGAGGGTCAGGCGGCCATCCGCTTCCCCGTGGAGCCCTCCGGAGCCCTGCAGGGCAACGCCGACTTTCGCGATGTCCTGCCGATCGAGCCCGTCGCCGGGGTCGCTCGCGCCCTTCTGCCGTTCCCGCCGCTGCCGGCCATTGTGCTCGTCCCATTCGTCGCGATTTGGGGCATGGCCACGGACGATCAGGCAGTTTTCCTGATCCTGGCCGCGATCGACGTGGCCATCTGTTGGTGGGCGCTGGGCCGGCTCGCCATCCGGCCGTCGATCCGGGCCGGCGGGACCCTCTTCCTCGCCTTCGGGACGGTCTTCTGGTTCACGGCCCAGGTCACCACGACCTGGTTCCAGGCGCATGTCGTGGCCGTCGGCCTGACCTTGCTGGCGGTCGGGATCGCGCTCGGGGGTGACCGGGGCTCCGACGATACCCGCTCGACATGGAGCCCTCGGCGGCCGGGCCTCCGCACGATCCTCGCCGTGGATCGCCGCCAGTTCTGCGCCGGCCTACTGTTCGGGCTCGCGTGCACGGCTCGACTGACGGTGGTCTTCGGGGCGCCGTTCTTCGCGCTCGTCGGATCCGGTGGGGATTGGCGCCGGCGAAGCTGGTCGGCGGGACTCGGTGCCGCCCTGCCGATCCTCGCCCTGCTCGGATACAACGTCATCGCCACCGGGCAGCTGTTCCACCCGGCCTACGAATACCTCTACCAGCTGGAGGCGAGAGGCTACCCGAGCCTCGGCTACAACCCGGACTGGGCGGTCCAGGACCCGCGCTACCTCCCGCAGAACCTGCGGATCGCGCTGTTTGGCCTGCCGGACCTGGTGCCCAGCGCGCTCCCGGACAGCCTCGCGATCCATCCAACCCTGGTGTGCACGGAGCTAGGAGCCGTTCGGGGCCTGCTCGATCCGGATTGCCCGATGGTCGTGCCGCGCGACACCGGAATGAGCGTGCTGCTAACAAGCCCGGGTTACCTGCTCGCGCTCGCGGCTCTCGGCAGCTACGGGCGGAGTCGGCTGGTGACGGGCGCCGTGCTCGCCGCCGGCGCCATCTCCGTGGTCAACCTGATGCATTTCAGCCAGGGCTGGGTCCAGTTCGGCTATCGGTTCAGCAACGACGCGGCGCCGTTCGCCCTGATCCTGGTGGTCCTCGGCACGGAGCGTCTCGCTCGTGGCCGCCATCGGCTGGGTCTCCCGCTCGCCGCCGGCCTGCTCATCCTGTCCATCGCCATCAACCTGTGGGGCGTGCTGTGGAGCCGCCTGCTCGGGTGGTGACCGGCCGGCACCGCGCCTCGTTGCTTGCCACCCCCGTATCGTATGGGCCACGTAGCCGATCAGTGTTGGAGACCCGACCCTTGACCCGAGGAGACAGCGGCGCATGACTCGCGTCCCACAGCTCTCGTACTTCTTTCCGGCACACAACGAGGAAGCCAACCTGGCCGGGCTCATCGAGGAGGCCCTGGCGACGCTCCCAAGCCTCGCCGAGACCTTCGAGATCATCGCGGTGGACGATGGATCGCGTGACGCGACAGCCTCGATCGCCGAGGCGCTGGCCCAGGAGCATCCCGACGTGGTTCGCGTCGTGCGCCACCCCGTCAACCTGGGTTACGGAGCAGCGCTGCGCTCCGGGTTCGCCGCCGCCCGCTACGACCTGATTGCCTTCACCGATGGCGACCGCCAGTTCAAGGTGAGCGACATCGGGCGGCTGATCGAGCGACTCGCCGGGCCGGGGACCCCCGATGTCGTGGCCGGCTTTCGGATCAAGCGTGCGGATCCGCCGATCCGGACCCTCTACGCCCGCGCCTATCGATTGGCTAATCGCGTCTTCTTCGGCCTGCGCGTGGCCGACGTGGACTGCGCCTGCAAGGTGTTTCGGCGCGATGCGCTGAACGGGCTTCGCGTAGCCTCCGGCGGGGCGTTCTTCTCGGCCGAGCTGCTGATCAAGCTCCAGGCCGCGGGCCGGCGGGTCGCCGAGGTCGGGGTCCCGCACTATCCGCGGACGGCCGGGTCGGCCACCGGCGCGAAGCCCCAGGTGATCCTGCGCGCCGTGCGTGACTTCTGGTGGCTCCGCCTGCGGATGTGGGCCGGCACCAGCGCAGCGCTGCGCCGCGGTCTGCCCATTCTCGGAGAGTAGGCCGGCCCGTCGCCGCGGAGGACGGCCGAGGCTGGTGCTGTTCCGTGGTGCGGAATGAACGTCCGGTACTACCCGAGGACGGATGGGCTGAGCGGACGTAGCGGCGCGGGCGGTCAAGGACGGGCGGGGGGCGGGTGCAAGTCGGAGTGGGCGGACCGGTCGCCGCCCGAAAGCCCTCAGCTCGAGCGGCCTTCCCCCTCTGCCGGGGCATCGAGCGAGTTGATGAAGTCCCGGAACATGTCGAGGCGTGGGTCAACGACGCCCTCCTCGATCGATTCGATTGACGGACCGTCGGCACTCGTATCGCTGAGCCCGCCGTCGGGCCCGAGGGCGGCCTGCTCAATCACGGCCGCAGTGGCAAAGATCCGGGCGCCGGTTCGGACGGCCAGGGCCAGGGCGTCGGAGGGTCGGGCGTCGATGTCCAGGGGGCGCCCCTCGCGCTCGATCGTGATCGTCGCGTGGAACGTCTCCTCGGCCAGCTCGGTGATGACCACCCGGCTGATCTGGACGCCAAGCCGCTCGAGGGTCGCCGCGAACAGGTCGTAGGTCATCGGCCGCTCCGGCGTGAGCCCCTGCAGCTTCATGGCGATTGAGCTGGCTTCCCAATGGCCGATCCAGATCGGCAGAAAGCGGTCGCGATCGAGTTGCTTGAGGATCACGACGTGGCGATTGGAGAGCATGTGGACCCGGACGCTCTCCACCTGCATCTCGACGAGCTCGCCGGCCATGACCGAATTATCCCATGCGGAGCGGGGTCGTCGGCCGGCCGCGTAGCAACTCGATCAACCAGGCCACGATCGCCCCAAAGGCGAACCCCCCGATGTGCGCGAAGAACGCCACCGCGCCGACCTGCGTCGCGCCAAGCGACCCAATGCCATCCACGAGCTGGAGGACGAACCAGAGGCCGAGGACGAGCACCGCCGGGACCTTGACCAATTGGTAGAAGAAGCCAAGGAAAACCAGGGACGTGACCCGGGCGCGCGGATAGAACACGAGATACGCTCCGAGGGTCGCGGCAATCGAACCGGAGGCCCCGATCGTTGGGACGGCAGAGGTCGGGGCGACGGCCACCTGGGCGAGGCCGGCCAGCACGCCACCCGCGAGGTAGAAGGCCAGGAACGGCAGCCGCCCCAGGCGGTCCTCAACGTTGTTTCCGAAGATCCACAGGTACAGCAGGTTGCCCAGCAGATGCAGCCAGCCGCCGTGCAGGAACTGGCTCGACAACAAGGTGAGGGTGTCGATCGACAGGAACTCGCCGCGAGCCCAGGCGGCGGTCAGGCGGCCGGGCACGATACCCGCATCGCGGATCACTCCGTCGAGGGCGTCGCCGCCGCGGGCCTGCAGCCCGAGTTCCCAGCCATAGGCGACGCAGCATGCGAGGACCACGGCCAGCGTCACCAGCGCCGCCCGACGCGTCGGGTTGGCGTCTCGTAGCGGGATCACCGCCGCTCAGTCAGGGCGACGGCGTCGCTTCCGGGCTCACCTCCGGGTTCACCGCCGCGCTGGGGTCCGGGCTGAGCTCGACCGGGCTCGACGTCGCCCTGGGCGTCGGCGTCGGCTCTGGAGCCACGTCCGGGACCGCTTCGAGGACCGCCTGGTGAATGCCGTCGATAGACAGCCAGACCACCGTTGCCGGGCCCTCTTCGATTCCGGGAATGATGTACATCGCACGGAAGTCGGTCCAGTCCGTGATGCCGCCCGCCAATCGATATTGCGCGACGTAGGCACCCTCCACCTTGTCGACGGCGATGATCCGGGAATTGACCCGATCGAACGCATAGACGTTGCCCTTCTCGCGTTCTTCGGCGCCCGCCACGATGGTGTACGAGGACGCGGGTCGCAACAGCGTGTCAAGCGGGGCGCTCGCTTCCCAGCCGTCGTCCTTGCCCGAACGGAAGCGCACGAGCGCGCCGCCATCGATGGCGAAGAAGTCGCCGTCCAGGAACGTCGAGCCCATCTTCGAAACATCGCGAACTGTGGCGAGCCAGGCCGTTGAGGCGGCCGGGAATCCGCTGCCGTCGGCCGCCGGCGAGTAAGCGCGAATCTGCTGCTCAGACGGGTCGATTACGTACAGGTTGTACAGGCCACGGGAGGCGTCGCGCAGGAACGTGTTGAAGCCAGTCACGTCGCTGCCCCACGACGGCGACCCCTCGACGCGCACCCGTGTCAGCGTTCCGTTGCCCTCGGCGTCGGCCGGACGCCAGCGCCACAGGACGCTCTTGGCATCGAGGATCAGCAGATCCGGTCCGCCCACCCCCAGATAGCGCGCATTGGCGAAGGTCGCACCACCCTGTTTCATCCCGACCCGGGCCACGATGGTCGCTCGGCGCGCATCGAGATCAACGCGATACACAGCGCGCGTGGACCGATCGATCACGTACGGCACGCCGTCCGGCCCGCGCACCATCGCGCGCAACTCGATCGGCGTGCCGCCTTCGGCCGGAACGAACGTGAACAGCGTCTCCGAGCGGACGGGAACCACGCCGTAGAGACGATCCAGGGCCTTGATCGTCTGTTCGCGCAGGGGCGCGATGACGCTCGCGGACACGTTGGCCGCTTCGGCCGCTTCGAGTTGGCGGTAGGCGTCGGTGAGCAGCTCGCCGGCGAGCTTGGGGTCGTCGGCCACCAGGTCAATCCCGGGTCCGCTGACCCGGGCCAGATCCTCCCGAGCCACATCCATTGCCGCCTGGCCGGCGTTGATCGACGCGATCGCCTCGTCGGGCGGGGCGCTGCCGCCGAACGCGTAGACGCCAAGACCAAGCGCCAGGACGACCCCGACGAGCGCGAGGACAGCGACGGCAGCGCGGCGCTGCGTCTCCCGGCGCGACGCCAGCGGCGTGATCCGACGGTAGGCGGGCTTGCGTCGCGGCATGAGGGCCTGGACCCGCGCGACGGCGCGCTGCACGGCAGTGCCGGCGGCGGTTCGGGCGTTGCCGGCGGCAGCGCTCACGGCCACCCCGGCCGCCTGGACGTTGTCGGCGAGTGGGATGGGCGACCGATCCGGGACACCCGCGAGGGGCGTGGCTGGGCGCACCGGGACGAGTGACCGCCCGCGTGCGGTCGAGGAGACCTCGGTCGCCTCGAAGGCGATGGCTCCGTCGCTGCCCGAGCCATCAGCCGCGACGAATCGGTGGTGCAGGTGCTCCATCGCCGACTGGGGATGCAGCGTCAGCATCGCGTCCTTGAGCTCATCCGCGCCAAGCTTGGCGACCATGTTCGGCGAGATCAGGACGAGCGAATCACCAACCGATACCTCGCCGCGCCAGACATCCGGTTCCAGGTCGGCCGATGGCAGCCCGCGCTCGCGGTGCGGGTCCGGCAGGGTCGACAGGCGAGCCTGCCGGATCAGGTAGGCCTCGGCCGGTCCAACCGTGGCCACGTACATCTCGTTGCCGCGCACAACGGCCACGCCGACCCCGATCGGGCCGTTGGCATCGCCGGACTTCAAGCCGAGGCGATCGGCCTGGTGGGAGAGCTTCTTGTTGGCGGTGACGATCGCCTTCTGGAGGCAGACGCGAATCCCGGCCGACTCGTCGTAGTAGTACTCATTGCGGATCGTCTCGGCGGCGAGCCGGGTTGCCTCGAGGGCGTGGCGCGACACGACGCGTGACGTCACGAGCAGGTACAGATGCCCCTTTGAGCGCGCCACGGAACCGACGCTCGGCTCGACCACGACGAGCGTGTCGGGCGAGTCGGGCAGTCGATCCTGCTCGGCCACGATGCCGAGCTTGAGCTGAAGTCGGACGGCCATCCGAGCCTCTCGTGATCGGGCGAACGCGGATCGTCAGGCATCGAGCAAGCTTCGAGCGCCTTCGGACGGCTGGCAGGTGTCGCGGATTATACGCGGCGACCCCCCGGCCGGACGAGCACCCTAAGCTCGCGAATACCGATGCCGCCAGGCGCCGCTGCGAAGGCCGCCAGGAGTTCAGGGCTGCGCATCCGAAGCTCCTGGCCGACGATGGGTGCATCGGCCTCCACGACCAGCGCGAACGCTTCGAGGCGAATGACCCGGCACGCGCCCGCGGCGGCCGGCACGCGCTCAGCGACGAGCGCCTCGAAGGTGGCGATCGCCCGGGCCAGGCGCAGTTCGTCCTCGAGGCCGAGGGCTCGCGCGGCGTCCGGGATCAGGGCGCCCAGGCGAACCATGGGCCGTCGCCGGACGGTCATCGGCCGGGTCCGCCGGGCGATCCCGACAGGCCGCCGCCGCCCGCGGCGCCGACGCCACCGCCTGTCCGGGCGAGCGTGGCGCCAGCGGGGCCTGTGCGCACGTCCCAGGTTGTCGCGATCGCGCGCAGCGCGGGGTCCAGGTCATCGAGGGTCGTCGTGGTGATGAACGCCTGTGGCAGCGCGGCGATTCGCCGCACGAGATGGGATCGCCGCTCTGGGTCGAGTTCGGAGAAGACATCGTCGAGAAGCAGGAGGGGCGGACGGCCATCGAGCTCGGTGAGCAGGTCCAGCTCCGCGAGTTTGAGCGCCAGGATCGCGGTGCGCTGCTGCCCTCGGGAGGCGAAACTGGCCAGATCCCGGCCGGCCAACTCGAACACCAGATCGTCGCGGTGCGGGCCGATGAGCGTGGACCCGTTCCAGATTTCCTTGTCGGCGGTCTCCGCCAGGCGCCGCGCGAGGGCATTCCGCGGCGACTCCCCGGGGAGCGGCGGCGCGTTCGTGGCATAGCCCAGCGTCAGCCGGGCCTCGCCGGCTTCATCCGGCGCGATCTCGGCATGCGCTTCGGCCAGGGGGCCGGCCACCACCCCGAGGAGCCGTCGACGCTCGGCCACGATCGCCGCGCCCGTGTCGAGGAAGGACGTGTCCCAGAAGCGGAGTTCTTCGCGCGAGGCGCCCTCCTCGCGAATGGCGCGCAGCAGCCCGTTGCGCTGCTGAAGCGTTCGGCCGTACGTTGCCAGGGCGTCGGCGTAGGCGGGTGAGCCCGCGATCGCGAGCTGAT
>JANNQZ010000367.1:0-3519 GCA_031401015.1 Chloroflexota bacterium
GGCAGTAGGCGTTGTGGTCCGAGAAGATCAGCTCAAGGTTGGTCCGGCGCAGGCGGCGCAGGTCCTCGGTCTGGGTCTGGACCTTCATCTCCGGTTCGCACGTGCGTGAGCAGGAGATGGGCGGGTGCTCCTCGCCCTCGACTTCCACGACGCACATCCGGCACGCCCCGAATCCGGGCAGCTTGGGCTCGTAACAGAGCGTGGGGATCTCGATCCCGTTGTCGCGGCAGACCTCGAGGATGGTCTGGCCCTCGAAACCTTCGACGACACGACCGTCGACCTCGAGCCGGATCCGGGTCGAGGACTGCGGGCGCTGCGGCGATTGCGTGTCGAGGAGGCGCTCGGGAAGCGACCCGACGGATTCGGTGGCGATCGCAGGTGGGGCGGCGTCGGGGCGGGTGATCAGGGCCATGGTCGTCCGTTATGAGGCCGTACCGGCGGCCACCGCGATCGGGTGGCAGACGCCGGCCGGGCAGGAACTCCTGAGGGTGTGATCGTCCAGCTCGGAACGGAAGTATCGCATCGCACTGGCCAGCGGGAGGGTCGTCAGGCGCTCGTGGTCGCACAGCGCGGACGCGACGATATCGGCCGACAGGTCCGTCAGCAGGGTCAGGTCGGTGGGACGCGGTCGCCCGTCGATGACCCGGTCCGCGATCTCGACGAGCCGCCGGGTTCCGATGCGGCACGGGATGGTCTTGCCGCACGCCTCACTGGCGCAGAAGCGAGTCAGGAGCCGGGCCAGGTCCACCACGCAGGCCCGATCGTCGGCGACGACCACGGAGCCCGACCCGATGTGGGCGCCCGCAGCCCGCAGCGGTTCGAAGTCATAGGGCGTATCGAGCTGGTCCGGCGGCAGCAGCCCGCCCGACGGCCCCCCAACCAGGATCGCCTTGATCGTGCGCCCGGCGGGCAGGGCGCCGCCGAGACCCACGATCTCGCGCAGCCGCGTTCCGAGCGGGACCTCCGCGATCCCGTCGCCGGCCGGTGTCCTGACCTGGACCAGGATCGTGCCCCGGGCGGTTCCGGCGCCGGTCGCGGCGAAGGCCTCGGCGCCGTGGCTCATGATCCAGGGGACGGCCGCGAGGGTCTGCACGTTGTTGACGACGGTTGGCATGCCATGCAGGCCGCGCTCGGCCGGGTGCGGCGGGCGCTGCTCTGGCTGGCCGCGCTTGCCCTCGAGCGCCTTGAGCAGCACGGTCTCCTCGCCCAGCATGTAGGCGCCCTGGACCATACGGACCGACATGGCCAGGTCGTGGCCGGAACCCAGGACATCGAATCCGAGGAATCCGGCCTCCTCGGCCGCGGCGAGCGCCGCCTCGAGGCGGCGGATCGTCTCGGCCGCCTCGGCGCGCACCACGATGAACGCCTCCGTGGCACCGATGGACAGGGCGGCAATGGCCGTCCCCTCGATGACGGCAAACGGGTCGTGCTCCAGCAGGAAGCGGTCCGTGCCGGCCGCCGGGTCCGCGCCGTAGCCGTTGGCGACCACGTACCGGCGCGCGGCCGGGGTTTCCGCGGCGGTACGCCACTTCGTCGCCGTTGGGAACCCGCCACCGCCGCGCCCGACCAGCCCGGCGGCCGCAATCGTGGCTATGGTGCCGGTCGGACCCAGGTCTCGGATGGAGCGGCGCAGGCCCTCGAACGCGCCGGAACGGACGGCGGCGTCCAGATCGGTAGGGTCTGCGGCGTCGGCTCGTCCTAGCAGGATCGTGGGCCACGCGACCGGTGTCGTCAGTTGGGCGGGCATCAGTGGGGCGCTCCCGAGTGGGTGCCGGCGAGCGACGCCCCCAGGGCCTCCAGGTAGGTCGTCTCAGACGGGCGATTCGCGTCCACGGCAGCCACCTGATCCGTGGCCGTCGGCGGCTCGAACCGCAGATGCGCGTAATAGCTGGCCGTACCGTAGATCAACGCGTAGGGCGCACTCGTCCGGTTGCTGATCCGCTTGAGCGCCGCGACCGGGAGGTAGCCATAGGCCGCCTGGGTGGCGTCGAGGATCGGCAGCAGCTGAGCGGGATCGTGGTCGTGGTCCTCGAGGATCGCGTCGAGTGCGGCCAGATCGACCGCGGCAAACGGCTGGTACGCGGGGTCGGGCACCGGACGTCCCGATCGGCGCAGCGCCGACTCCTCGCGCCGCTCGCCGTAGGTCTCCGGGGCGCCCCAGTGCACGTGGTAGCGGCCGCGGGTGTCCATCCCGCCCATGTCGATGCACTCGATCGGACAGGCCTGGGCGCACTGGAAGCAGGTCTCGCACTTGAGCGTGCCCCACTCGTCATAGAGCAACTGCAACCGGCCGCGGAACTTGTGCGGCGGATCGCGGCGGTCTTCGGGGTACTTGACAGTCACCTTCGGCTCGAAGAACCGTCGCAGGGTCAGGGCCATCCCGGTGACGATGCCCAGACCGGGGATCAGGCTCATCCTCGCGCCCTTGACGCGCTCATGACCGCACCACGACGATCGCCGCGGCGGTGACGAACAGGTTGAGCAGCGCCGCGGGGAGGAGCCACTTCCACGCAAAGTCCATCAGCTGGTCGATCCGCACCCGCGGTAGCGTCCCGCGCATCCAGACGAAGATGAACACGAAGACATACGTCTTGCCCATGAACCAGAGCACGCCCGCGACCCAATCCAGCCCGATATAGAGGCCCGCGCCGACCAGCGCGACCAGGAACAGGTTGGCGAGCACGAACCCGCCAAGGAGCGCTTGCCAACCCTTGATCCGCGAGCTGGCGATCCAGATCGGAGCGGCGAAGACGAGGGTCGCCACCAGGGGAACAATCCCGACCAGGAGCAGCAACCCGATCCCAAGGCTCCCCGGGTCCAGCGACAGGGTGATCGGCCATGGCCACGGGAACGGGGCGTTCCAGCCGCCAAAGAACAGCGTCACCGTCAGCGCCGCGATGATGAACACGTTGACGTACTCGGCGAAGAAGAAGAACCCGAAACGCATCCCCGAGTATTCCGTGGCAAACCCGGCCACGATCTCCGAGTCGGCCTCGGTCAGGTCGAACGGCGTCCGGTTCGCCTCGGCGGTCGCGGCGATGAAGAAGATCAGCACCCCGAGCGGCTGCTGGAAGACGTACCAGTCGGTGAACCAGCCCGACTGATTGAGCACGATCTGGTTGAGGCTCATCGTGCCGGCCAGCAGGATCAGCCCGACGACAGACAGCGTCAACGGGATCTCGTAGCTGATCACCTGGGCCGCGGAGCGGAGGCCGCCCAGGAGCGAGTACTTGTTGTAGCTGGACCAGCCGGCCATCAGCAGCCCGACCACGGACATCCCGCCGATGGCGAAGAAGTACAGCAGTCCGATGTTGAAGTCCTGGCCATACAACCCGGGCGCGAACGGGATGACCAGCAAGGTCATGACCTGTACGCGCGCCGACCGTGCCGTCGACGTCATGCGGATGATGACCGAGGGCCGGTTTCGCCACATGCCGGTGATGGAGGGCAACCGCATGATCGGCTTCATCTCGATCGGGGATGCGGTGAAGGCGCGGCTTTCGGAACTGGCAATGGAGA
>JANNQZ010000368.1:0-2184 GCA_031401015.1 Chloroflexota bacterium
CAACACCTACCAGATCATCGGGTACGTGACCACCGGCATGGACGCCGTGGACGCCATCTACACGGCATCAGACGGACAGGAGCAGCCGGCAAGCCCGATCGCCATGACCAGGGTCACCGTCAGCACACCGTAGCCCAAACCCAGGACAGCCAAGGAGTCAGCCAGTGACGCGTGCCACCATCGCCACCGAGATCGGCGACATCGAGATCGATCTGTTCGACCAGTCCGCCCCGAAGGCGGCCGGCAACTTCGTCGATCTCGCCCGCAAGGGCTTCTACGACGATGTCGTCTTCCATCGCGTCATCCCGGGTTTCGTCGCCCAGGGCGGTGACGGCCAGTACGGCAAGAAGTCATCACTGGAGCGCAGCCGGGTCGGTACCGGTGGCCCCGGCTACAAGTTCGAGGACGAGAAGGTCCAGGGCGACTACCTGCGCGGGTCGCTGGCGATGGCCAACGCCGGACCGAACACCAATGGCAGCCAGTTCTTCATCTGCCACCAGGACCTGACCGGGAAGCTGCCCAAGAACTACACGCTCTTCGGGCAGGTGACCCGGGGGATGGACGTCGTCGACAAGATCGTGACGGCCGCGCGCGACGGGCGAGACCTCCCGGACCACCCGGTGGCGATGACGTCAGTCACCATCCACGAGGACGAAGGTTAAGGAATTTACACTCGCGGGCGTGCCAAAACCCTTGGAATAGGGCACTGGGTCAAGTACTATGGCCTCGCTGCTAAAACAGCTAACGCTGCCCCAGCGACAAGGTCATGGGTAGGTAGGGTCAGGGTAGTCGGTTCAGCCGACGTGATAGATGCTCTTGACGCGCGGCAGAAGTGTTCGCTTCGGCGGGCTCTTTCACCGGGACAGCATCGAAGCGGCTCCTTCGGGAGCCGCTTCGGCATTTCCGGAGCAGCGCGGTCCCATTCCAACAGCTCGCGGGTTCAGGCTGGCTCGGATCCAGCAACCGGTTCCGGCGCCGCGCGGTGCTTGGCGCTTCGCTCGAAGGCCTCCAGCGCCACCGGCAGCGTGGGGAAGAGACGGTCGGGGCCAATGTGCGTCACGAGGCCGATCCGCTCCAGCTGGTTGCGCAGGTCGTGCTTCACCCGGGCCATGGCCAGCACGATACCCCGCTTCGCCAGTTCTTCATGGAGCGCGCCGAGCGCGTCGGCGGCGGTCAGGTCCACCTCCACGATCGCCTCGGCGTTGAGTAGCAGCCACTCCACCGGCTCCGGCTGCCGCTCCACCGCGTCGAGGGCACGCGTCAGGAAGTCGTTGGCGTTGGCGAAGCACAACGGTGCGTCGTAGCGAAAGACGACGAGGCCCGGGATGGTCACCGCGTCCGGGTAGTCGGTGATGTCGTGCAGCCCGGCGACGCCGGGAGCGCGACCCAGGATCGCGGCCGGCGGCCGGGCGACGCGCGCGAACAGTTCCAGCACGGATAGTGCGATGGCGATGAGGATCCCGACAAGGACGTCCACGAGCACGACCCCGGCAGCCGCGGCGATCGCCAACGCAAGTTCGCTCGGTCGGAAGCGGGCGAGACGACGCAACGCAACAAGGTCGATGAGACGCAGGCCGGCCACCACCACGAGGCCCCCCAGGGCGGCCGTCGGGAACCGCGCCAGCAGGCCACCGGCCACAAGGAGAATCGCCAGCACGCCGGCCGCCGCCATCAGCCCCACAACCTGGGTGCGTCCGCCGGCCCCCGCGGCGATCGCCGTGCGCGATGCGGAGCTGCTCACCGGCATGGACGCCGTCAGGCCGGCGGCAATGTTCGCGCCGCCCATGGCGAACAGCTCCGCGTTGGCATCGACTCGCGGTCCATCGCGCGACGCGAATGACCGAGCGGTCAGGATGACATCGCTGTACCCGACGAGGGCGATGCCGATGGCCGCCGCAATCAACCCAAAGACGTCCGACGCCCCGACGCCAGGCAGGCTCACGGGCGGGAGGCCGGACGGGATCTCGCCGACAACCTGGACACCCACCGACTCCAACCCCGCCAGGATCGTGACCACCGTGGCCCCAACGACCGCCAGCAACGGCGCCGGCACCCGCCGCCCGAGTGGCGCGACCGCGAGCAGGAAGCCGATAACCCCGAGGCCCACGAGCAGGGTGGGCAGGTGGACGGCGGAGAGGTCCCCAAGGACCTGGACGATCGTCCCGGCCACGGTGTCGGCATCGA
>JANNQZ010000369.1:0-4366 GCA_031401015.1 Chloroflexota bacterium
TGAACGCATCGGACGGGTCGGTTCACTAGGCTGGTTGCTCTCCCCGGCGGTTACTCGAACGGCCGAACTGGTCGCCACCGAGGTGGCCCGCGCCAGTGCCGAGCTGTCGGCGGAGGGTCACGGGGCCTTGATCGTGCTCGAGCGGGAGACCGGGCTCCAGGAAGTGGCAGAGACCGGCGTGATGATCCACGGTGACCTGTCGGCGGATCTGCTCCAGACGATCTTCATGCCCCGCTCAGCCCTGCACGACGGCGCGGTGATCATCCGCGAGGACCGGATCGTCGCTGCCGGAGCCGTGCTGCCGCTGGCAGAGACATCGATCCACTCTGAACGGTTCGGGACCCGGCATCGTGCCGCCCTCGGAATCACCGAGCAGACCGACGCAGTGGTGGTGGTCGTGTCGGAGGAGAATGGCCAGATCAGCCTGGTCGAGCGCGCCCGGATCGTCAGGAACCTGACGGAGGCGGGTCTTGCCCGCGCCATCCAGGTATTCCTTGACCCGGCCGGTGGGCGCCGCGGAACGCTTCGCTGGCGGGCCGCCCGGACGAGAGGGGCAGCGACCGGCGGTTCGGATCGCCTCGGGGCGTTTGGGCGCCTCATGGGCCGCTCGCGGCTGGCGGGCGGTCCCGTCGTCCCTGCCAGCACGGCCGTCAGCATGAGCCCGACGGTTGTCTCGGCAGCGGAACCCGGGACCGGTGCGGAGATTCGCGTCGGGCCGCCCCCGATGACTCCCCTCGAATCCGATGTGGATCCGGGCCGATCGGCGACCGATCAGGCGTCAGCGTGAACAGGATCCTCGACCGCATCGCGCACAACTGGCCGCTCAAGCTCGCCGCGGTGGGGCTGGCCACACTGCTCTATGGCGGCCTGATTGTCACCCAGAGCACGCAGACGCTCACCGGTGTGGTCATAAGGATCGACCCGCACGGTCTGCCGGACGACTCCTTCCTGCTCACCTTGATCGATCCGGTCACCGAGATCCGTTACTTCTCACCGGCCGGGACGCGGCCCCTGTCGTCGGATTTCGAGGCGAGCATTGACCTCAGTGCCATCGTCCCCGGGGGCGGCCCGCAGCGCGTGCCCGTCCTGGTGACCTCGATCGACGACCGCATCACGGTTGTCAGCGTCCAGCCGGCCGCCGTCACCGTCGATCTCGACCGGCTCGAGCGCAAGCTCGTCGATGTCGTGGTCGATCGCGGTCCGATCCCCGGCGGTCTCCAGCTCGGCGAGGCGACCATCAGCCCGAAGCAGGCTCAGGTGTCTGGCCCGGCGTCGGTCATCGAGCGCGTCGTGGCTGTCCGGGCCAGCATCTTCATCCAGCCGACGGGCATCGATATCGACCAGGACACCGATCTCGTACCGATCGACGAGTTCGGCGATGCCGTCGGTCAGGTCGATGTCGAGCCGCGGGCCGCCCGGATCGCAATCCCGGTCTTCTCCGATCGAGAGACGCGGACGTTGCCGATCAATCCGGTCGTGACCGGTGATCCAGCCGCGGGATTTGAGATCGCCGCGATCGCGGTCGAACCCACGGTCGCCCTGGTCGAGGGCGATGCCGACCAGCTGGCCGACCTGGTCAGGGTCGACACGGTGCAGATTCCGGTGACTGGGATCTCGGCCGAGTTGACCGTTGCCGTTGGCCTGGACCTGCCGGACGGAGTCCTGCCAGTGGGGGACGTCAGGGTCACCATTGTGATCACTCTCCGGCCGGTGACCGCGACCCGGACCTTCTCCTCCGGCCTCAGACTCGTCGGGTTTGTCCAGGGTTTCAACTACACGCCGGATGCCGACGAGATCCTGATCACGGTCGGCGGATCCGTGGCGAACCTCGATCGACTCAGGGGGAGCACGCTCGTGGTTGACCTTGACGTGACCGGACTTGAGCCGGGTTCGCAGCTCGTTCCCGTCACCCTAGACCTGCCCGCGGGCCTGACGCTCGTGTCGGCCAGCCCGCCAAACGTCCTGGTGACCATCGTCGGTCCGCCGCCGTCGCCTTCAGCATCGCCGGCAGCGTCCCCGACCGTGGCTCCATCGCCCAGCGGTTGATCGGCATGGGACGCTTGTTCGGGACCGATGGTATTCGGGGGGTCGCCAATGTCGACCTCAAGCCGACGACCGCCTATGCCCTGGGTCGGGCCGTGGCCCACCAGCTGGCCGCCCGCCGCGGCGCGATCGTGGTCGGCCAGGACACCCGACGCTCTGGCGACATGTTCGTGGCGGCGCTCGCCGCCGGGGCAACCAGCCTGGGCGTCGATGCCCACGTCGTCGGGGTCGTCCCGACGCCAGCGCTCGCGTTCCTGGCCGGCGAAGGGCCCTTTGCAGCCGGAATCATGGTCTCCGCGTCGCACAACCCAGCCGACGACAACGGACTCAAGGTTCTCGACCGCGCAGGTCTCAAGCTGGACGACAGCGTCGAAGAGGACCTCGAGCGACTGATCTGGCGGACCGAGGAGCTGGGCGGCGTGACCAATGCGCAGATGGGCCGGGTCGTCGACGATCGTCACCGGGTCATCGACTATACCCGGCACCGCCTGGGGCTGGCCGGGACCATCGGGGCCAGTGGCCTCCGGGTCGTCCTCGACTGCGCCAATGGCTCCGGATGTCCGCTCGGGGCCGAGATCCTGGCCGCAACCGGCGCCGAGGTCACGGTCATCCACGCGGCCCCGGATGGGGTCAACATCAACGTTCGCTGTGGCGCGACGGCCCCAGCGTCCCTGGCCGAGGCCGTCCTCGCGACCGGCGCCGATGTCGGATTCGCGCTCGATGGCGATGCGGACCGCCTGATCGCGGTGGACGCGACCGGTCGGACGGTCGATGGTGATCAGGTCCTGGGGATCCTCGCGCTCGATCGGCTGGCCCGCGGCGAACTCCCGGGTGGGGCGCTGGTCGTGTCCGTGCTGTCCAACGGGGGCCTGCAACGAGCGGTCGAAGCTGCCGGTGGGCATATCGTGCGGACCCCCGTGGGGGACAAATACATCCTCGAGGGGATGCAGGTCTCGGGCGCGGGTCTCGGCGGCGAGAAGAGCGGCCACGTCATCGTTCGCGAGCACACCACCTCGGGCGACGGGATCGTGACGGCCCTCGAAGTGTTACGAGTGATGTGCCGCGATCACCGGGGTCTCGCGGACCTCGCCGCCGCGATCCCGCTGTTGCCGCAGCAGCAGCGTGCCGTGAGCGCGCGTCACAAGGACCAGTGGGAGGGCGATCCCGAACTCCAGCGTGCCATCGCCCAGGCGACGGCCCGACTTGATGGAGGCGGGCGGATCCTGGTTCGGCCATCCGGAACGGAGCCGGCGCTCCGGGTCATGGTCGAAGGGAGCGACGAAGTCCTGGTGGCCGAGCTGGCCGACTCGCTCGCGGCCCTCGCCGGGGAGCGACTAAACTAGCTCCGGTGCCTGTCAAGCGGCGTCACCACGACCCGGCGAGCCACTGCCGTCGGGACCCCCGGAGGGCATGACCCCATGTGCGGCATCGTCGGCTATACCGGGCCCCGCGACGCGGGGCCGATCCTCATGGAAGGCCTCCGGCGCCTGGAGTATCGCGGCTACGATTCCGCCGGGATCGCCCTGGTCGATGAGGAGGGGACGCTGTTTGTCGAGAAGAAGGCGGGCAAGCTCGCCAACCTGATAACGGCGATCGCGGACCGCACCCCGCACGCGGCCATCGGCCTCGCGCACACCCGCTGGGCCACCCACGGCCGGCCGAACGACCTCAATGCCCACCCACACCAGGACTGCACCGGTCAGATCACCGTCATCCACAACGGGATCATCGAGAACTTCCGGGAGTTGCGCGACGGCCTGGAAGCCCGAGGCCACACCCTGACGTCCGAGACCGATACGGAGGCGATCGCGCATCTCATCGAGGAGGCCTACGAGGGCGATCTGGCCGCCGCGGTTCGTGTCGCCCTTCGCCGGCTGGAGGGCGCCTATGCGCTCGTGGTGATGCACAAGGGCGAGGCCAGCCGCCTGGTCGGAGCTCGGCTGAACGTTCCCTTGATCGTCGGACGAAACGGCGAGGAGAGCTTCCTGGCCAGCGACGTCGCGGCCATCCTTGCCCATACCAACCGGATCATCTTCCTGGAAGAAGGCGATGTCGCCGATGTCCTGCCCACTGGCGTTGTGATCACCGACCTCTACGGGGTCCGCCTCGAGCGGGACGAGACAGTCATCACCTGGACCCCGGAGGCTGCCGAGAAGGGCGGGTACGACCACTTCATGCTCAAGGAGATCCACGAGCAACCCGACGCACTGCGCCAGTCGATCGCTGGCCGCGTGACTCGCGATCGTGAGATCCGGATCGATGAGCTGGAGGCGATGGCCACGACGTTGCAGGGCGTGCACCGCGTGGAGATCGTGGCCTGTGG
>JANNQZ010000370.1:0-10470 GCA_031401015.1 Chloroflexota bacterium
CTGATCACCCACGACCTTGGCGTCGTCGCTGGCTTCGCGGACAGACTCGCCGTGATGTACGCGGGACGACTCGTGGAGCTCGGACCGACCGAGACGATCCTGAGCGACCCGGCCCACCCGTATACCGTCGGCCTGCTCCGATCGCTGCCCCGGCTGGATCGACCGCGGCAGGTGGCGCTGACGCCGATCGAAGGCTCGCCGCCGGACCTCGCATCCGAGCTGCGCGGTTGCCCATTTGCACCTCGGTGCGCCTGGCGGGTCGACGTGTGTGCCTCCGTCGACCCGGACCTCGTGCCGGTCGGCGGGGAGCGCGCCGGACCGGCCCCGCACGACCACTTCGCGGCCTGTCACAACCATCCCACCCGCGTCGAAGCCTTCGCCGGGGTGCCGGCGCGTGGGCTTCCGACCGGGACCGCGGCCACTGGAGGTCTCGCATGACCGTCGGGCCGGGCACCGCCAAGCCCATCGGGACAGCCTCGGCGGGGACGCCCGCCGCCGGTGAGCCCGGCGGCGCCGGACCGCTCCTGACCGTCGAGGACCTGCGCGTCTACTTCCCGATCACGGGCGGGGTCCTCCGTCGCCGCACCGGCTGGGTGAAGGCGGTTGATGGTGTCGACTTCCATATCGACCGCGGTGAGACGCTCGGCCTGGTCGGCGAATCAGGTTCGGGCAAGACGACGATCGGGCGAACGATCGTGCGCATCACGGAGCCACTCAGCGGGTCCATCCGATTGGCGGGCGACGATCTGCTCGCGCTCCGGGGGGAAGTGCTGCGGCGGCGACGGCGCAAGTTCCAGATGGTCTTCCAGGATCCCTACTCCAGCCTGGATCCGCGCCAGACGGTCGGTGAGATCATCGCCGAACCGCTTCGCGTGCACGATCTCGCGTCCGGCAAGCAGCGAACCGCGAGAGTCACCGAGCTGCTCAACCTGGTGGGACTCGATCCCGCTTTCGTGGTGCGCTACCCACATGAGTTCAGCGGTGGCCAGCGTCAGCGCATTGGAATCGCCCGGGCCCTGGCCGTGGAGCCGGACCTGATCGTCTGCGACGAACCGATCAGCGCGCTCGACGTGTCCATCCAGGCCCAGGTCATCAACCTCCTGGAGCACCTGCAGGCAGAACTCGGCCTGACCTATCTGTTCATCGCCCACGACCTGGCTGTCGTCCGCCATATCGCCGACCGGGTCGCGGTGATGTACCTGGGCAAGATCGTCGAGGTCGCGCCGGCCGCCCAGCTCTACAAGGACCCGATCCACCCATACACGATCGCCCTGTTGTCGGCGGTGCCGGTCCCGGATGCGAGGACAGAGCGAGCGCGCCGCCGGATCATCCTGAAGGGTGACATCCCGAGCCCCGCCAATCCGCCGAGCGGCTGCCGGTTCCACACGCGCTGCTGGCTCCGGGAGCGGCTTGGCAATCCGGAGATCTGCGCCACCACGGACCCGCCGATGACGGCTACCGCTGATACTGCAGCGGGGCAGTCCGTGGCCTGCCACTTCGTCGACGAGGCCCGGGCAGAACGCCCGATTGACGTGATCCCGCCCCCACTCGAGCCAATCTTCGGCGCGGCGCCCACCACGGCCTGAGGAGCGCGCCGTCGGGTCGCAGGCCCATGATGCCGCCCGAAGGTGTTGCGCTCGGCGCTGACGGGGTCGCTCGCTGCTGGTGGTCAACCAGCGATCCGCTGCTGCTGGCCTACCACGATACGGAGTGGGGCCGGCCCGTCGTCAACGATCGACGGCTGTTCGAGAAGATCTGCCTGGAGGGATTCCAGTCCGGCCTGTCGTGGCTGACGATCCTGCGCAAGCGAGACAACTTCCGCCGCGCGTTCCGTGACTTTGACCCGGACGTTGTCGCCCAATTCGACGATGCGGACAGCGCACGGCTGATGGCCGATACCGGGATCGTGCGGAACCGCGCCAAGATCGCGGCGACCATCAACAACGCCCGGCGCTATCCGGAGGTTGTGGCGGAATTCGGGAGTTTCGCAGCGTACGTGTGGCGGTACGAGCCCCATCCGCTCCGCCGGCCGGCGATCGTAGACCACCAGACGCTAATGGCCGCGAGCGTCAGCCCGGAGTCAGTCGCGCTAAGCAAGGACCTTCGCAGGCGTGGTTGGGCGTTCGTCGGGCCGACCACCGCCTATGCCGCAATGGAAGCGATCGGTCTCGTCAACGACCATCTCGACGGCTGTCACGTGCGCGGGGCAGTCGAGGCCGAACGGGCCGGCTTTGGGCGCCCGACGCCGGCGGCGCAATGACACACCATCGCTGCTACTTCGGCGTGAAGACGATCGTCCAGACACAGTCCGGGTTGGCCGCAACCTCCAGGTAGTACCCGCCGCCGGTCAGATTCTTGACCTCGTAGAGTGCATCCACGATCAGTCCGATCTTGTTGTCCTTGGCGTCGTAGAGCGTGACAAACGGGATGACCTGATTGGACGAGCAGGTCGAGACGGTCATTTCCGCGGCGCCCGCGGCGAGATCGAACGGGTCGGTAATCACGTTGCCGGCACCCACGATCTGGGTGGCTCCGCCCGTGACCGTGATCGTCGCCGTCCCCTCAGGCGGTCCGGACGCCGCCGGGGCGGACGGCGCGGCCGTCCCGGCACCCTGCGGCGGGGCCGTCGGCTCGCACCCAATCAAGGCGACGACGACGAGGCTCGCAAGCAGCGCGCTGAACGGTCTTCGCGCCACGGGTCGGGAGACGACACGCATCTGGCTAACCCCGCTTCGACGTCTTGGGATCGATCGCGTCCCGCAGTCCGTCACCGATGAAATTTACTCCGAGCACCGTGAGCGTGATGGCCGCGGCGGCCGGCATCCACTGCCACCACAACTGGTTGAGCACGACCGGGCTCGTCGCCTCAGTGATCAGGTTGCCCCAGCTCGCCTCCGGCATCCGGACGCCAAGCCCCAGAAAGCTCAGGGCCGACTCGAGCAGGACCGCGGTCGCGACTCCGAACGTGGCGACGACCGTGATCGGGCCGAGGATGTTCGGCAGCATGTGGCGCAGGAGGATCGACCGGTCAGACACGCCGACGACCCGTGCGGCCGTGATGAACTCGGCCTCGCGCATCACCAGCAATTGGCCCCGGACCAGTCGACAGGTGACCGGCCAGCCGAGCAGCGCGATCACGATGATGACCGAGCGAATGCTGGGCCCAGCTACCGACACGAACACGATGATCAGGAGGAGCGGCGGGATGGCCAGGATCGTGTCCGTGAAGCGCATGATCACCTGGTCGATCAACCCACCGTAGAAACCGGCGAGCAGACCGAGCAGCGTCCCGATGAGCAGATAGAGGCTCACCGCTCCGAAGCCAACGATCATGGACGTCCGGCCCCCATACAGGACGCGCGCCCAGATGTCGCGGCCGGACACGTCCGTGCCCAGGAAATGAGCCGCGCTGGGTGGCTGCCGGGACCCCGTGTCGAAGTCGATCCAGTTGGGCGCCCAGGGCGACAGCAGGGGCGCGACAATGGCCATCAGCAGGATCGTGCTGACGATGACCACGCCGATGATCGCCAGCCGGTGGCGCAGAAATCGCCGCACGGCCGCCCGGGTGGGCGAGACGTGCTCGTAGACGACCTGGGCCGCCATGGACGCCCCCGCGGCCCCGACGGGCCCAATGGCCGGCTCAGGTGCCGCGGACATACCGGACCCTGGGATCCGCCACCGCATAGGCGACGTCGGCGATGATGTTGACAATCAGGACCGCCGTTCCCGTCAGCAGGATGATTCCCATCATCAACGAGGGATCGCGTGCCCCCGCGGCCTTGACCGCCAGCTGGCCGATCCCACCCCAGGCGAAGATCTGCTCGGTGATCACCGCGCCGGCGACGGCTTCCGGCGCGAGCCAGGCGATGATCGTGATGATCGGAATGAGTCCGTTGCGGAGGGCATGGCGGATGATCACGACGCGATTGGCCAGACCCTTGGAGTGGGCGGTCGTGACGTAGTCGCTGTGGAGGACATCGAGCATGCTGGCCCGGGTGTAGCGGATGAGCGGGGCCGCCTGCACGATGGCAAGGACGCTCGCGGGAAGGATCAGGTGATGCAGCGCATCGAGGATGTCCGTACGCCCCACCGTATGGATCTCACTGGTCGGTAACAGCCGCAGATTGACCGCGAACACGTAGATCCCGATCAGGCCAAGGACGAACACCGGCGTTGACGCAAAGAAGATGGCCAGCGCGTTCAACGCGTAGTCCGTCTTCGAATACTGCTTGACCGCCGTCAGGATGCCGATGGGTATGCCGATCAGGATCGCCAGCGCCAGCGAGGTCAGCATCAGGTAGAGCGTCTGCGGGAGACGCGACCCGATCTCATGGACGATCGAGCGCTTCGAGGTGATCGAGTAGCCCAGGTCGCCCTGCAGGGCGTTCCCCAACCAGCGGAAATACTGGTTGGGGAAGATCGGTTGGTCGAAGCCGAGCCGCTTGCGCTCCTGTTCGAGGATCTCCGGGTTTGACGCGAGGTTCGCCAGGACCTCAGGGTTGACCGAAACGACCAACGGGTCGCCGGGCGAGAGCTTCAGCGCCACGAACCCGATCAAGGTGATCCCCAGCAGGACAGGGATCGAGATGAACAGACGACGCAGGACGTAGGCGCCCACCGGAACCTCCTATGCGATCGACGAATGGAGGGGGCCGAGGGGCGCCCGCGTCACGCGTTCGTGATTCTCGAGCGATTTCTTATGGGGCGTAGGTCCAGTCGAGGATCTTCTGGAAGGACTCGCGCTCGTTCGGGTAGATCGCGAAGTCGCCGCCCAGGCGATCCGAATAGACGTGCAGGTAGTTGGGCTGCCAGAGGTAGATCTCCGGCAGGTTCTCGTTCAGGTCCAGGGCGAGGTCGTGCAGGATTCGATCCTGCGCATCGCCGACGACGGCCGCGGCGGCCTTGAACTGGTCGGAGTAGATGCACTCGCCGCGAGCCGCGGACAGCTTGAACTGGCTGCCGCCGAGCCCGGCGCAGTCGAAGTAGATCTCCGACTGGTACCAACCGACGCCTTCGCTACCACCAAATGACAGGTAGGAGTCGAAGTCGTCAGTCTTCTGGATCAGATCGCTGTACGGAGCGGTTGGAAGCGCATTGATCTCCACCTTCATGCCGATGGCCTCGAGCGATTGCTGGAGGGCGGGGGCGGTCACGGTGAAGTTGGGGTCCTCGGCCAGGATCGCCAGGCGGAAGGTCGAATTGATGTCCCAACTCGACTCGGCCAGCAGCGCCTTCGCCTTGTCCTGATCGAACTCGTACTTGTTGATGTCGTCGTAGACCTTGAACCCGGGCGGGATCGTGTAGTTGAGCGTGGCCAATCCGCCGAGCACCTGCTCGATGATCTGTGGCCGGTTGATGGCATAGGCGACCGCCTGGCGGAGCGCCTTGTCCGTGTTGTTGTGGTTGAAGTTGATCGAGAAGATGCCGACGCCTGGGACGTTCAGCTGCTTGAGCCCGGCAACGCCAGCCAGCCCGGGGCCTTCCGCCGGCGGGACGCGGATGGTGAGATCGAGTTCGCCGGCTGCGAGCTGGGCGACGGAAACGGCCGACTCCTGGATCTTGTAGACGATCTGGTCGATCGGACCATCCACGCCCTTCCAGTAGCCCTTCTTGGCCTTGAACGTTGCGCCCCCTGCACTGATGGATGTCTCGAAGTCGTACGGCCCGGAGCCGATGGTCACGCCGGCGGTGCCAAGGCAGAATTCGCACGTCTCGGCCTCGGCCGCGGTCAGATCCTTCAGGATGTGTTCCGGCAGGATGTAGTAGACGGCACCCGCGATCCGCCGCAGGAAGGTCGCGTTGGGCGACTCAAGGGTGATCTCGACCGTATGGTCATCGATCGCCTTGACGCCCTCGGGGATGTTCTTGGTGCCGGCAACGGCGGCGCCGCCCTTGACCCGGACCCACATGTCGACCGGAAGCTGCTTGAACGCTGTCGGGTTCTGCGCAGACCATGCGATGGTGAACACGACGTCGGCCGCGGTAACCGGCTCGCCGTCGCTCCAGACCGCTGCCGGATTGAGCTTGAAGGTGTAGGTCGTGGCGTCCGGCGAGGCCGTCCACTCGGTGGCGAGGTCGGGAAGGATCGTCACCTCGTCCTTGTCGACGTCAACCAGACCGCTGAAGACGAGGTCCGCCATCAACTCCTGGTTCCCCGTGCCGAGCTGGACCGGGTGGATGCTCGGCAGGAAGTCCGAGATGCGGGAAACCCGGAGCACGCTGGGTCGAGCCGCAACGGTGGGCTCGGGGGTCGGGGCTGCGGTTGGCGCAGCGGTGGGCGCGGCGGTTGCCGGCGCCGCCGACTCTGGCGGGGGGGCCGAAGCTGACGGAGCCGCGGCCTGACACGCCGTGACCACCAACACAATCGCAGACAGGATCGCCAGGAAACGAGCGCGCATGCGTAATCCTCCACTGGCCCGCCCGGCAGGGCGCGGCGTGCGTCGCATGGTCCAACCTTGTTGTGTCCGTGTCAACTTATTTGCAGTGACGATGGAAATGGACTCGAAGGGTGGCGTGCGAACCGCGCTACGCTCGGCTGCCTCGAGTCGGCGCCGGCCGGGGCGGGGTTGGCTGGATCGGCTGCCCGGCGCGGAGCACGAGCAGCGATCGGCGGAGGGCGGAGATGTCTCGATCCGGCTCGCCGGCCACCACCAGCACGTCCGCCGCCAGCCCCGGGACCAGGGTGCCCGTGTCCGTCTCGATGCCGAGGTGGCGCGCCGCCCGTGCCGTGGCCATGCGGATGACCTCGGCCGGATCGACCCCGATTCCGACATAGGCCTCGAGCTCGAAGAACAGCTCCTCGCCAAAGTCGGTTAGGTTGATCCCGACATCCGTCCCGGGTACGACGGTCACCCCCGCGTCGATGAGCCGCCGCGCGTTCGCCCACCAGTCCGCCCGGGTCATGGCGCCAGGGTTGGGCTGGAGCTTGTTGATGTCGATCCCGGCCTCGACCTCTGCTCGTGTCCCGGCCGCGATCGTCGGGATCGCCCGGGTGCCACGATCCGCCATCGCCCGGGCGACCGTCTCGTCGAAGGTCCAGGTCCAGTCAGGACCGAGCATCGTGCAGTGCTGGATGGAGTCGATGCCGGCCTCCGACGCGTTGCGGATCCCCGGCACGCCATGGGCATGCGAGGTGATCCGCTTGCCGAGCCGATGCGTTTCGTCCGCGGCCGCGGCCAGCTCCCCGACCGAGTAGGAGGCAAAGCGAGAGTCGGTTCCTGCGGTCATGCCACCACCGGTGGCCATGATCTTGATCCCGTCCGCACCCTCGTCGATCATCCTGCGGACCGCCGCGCGAACGCCCTCGACGCCGTCCGCCTCGCCGCCGAAGAAGTGGCAGTGGCCGCCGGTCTGGGTGATCGCGCGGCCGCTGACCATGAGCCGCGGGCCAAGCGACAGGCCTCGCGCAATCGCGTCGCGGATCCGGTAGCCGGTCATCCCGCGCTCCCCGCAGTCGTAGGCGGTCGTGACGCCGGCTCGAACCATCCGCTCCGCGGCGGCAGCGCCACGGACGACGAGGTCGTCGTCGGACTCGGACGCCATCGTCGCGAGCGGATCCGGCGTCGGGGGGAGCGCAATGTGGACGTGGGCGTCGATGAGACCCGGCAGCGCGGTCGCGCCTGGGTGGTCGATTGCGCGCGCATCCTCAGGGGTTGAGACCGTGCTGTTCGGACCCACCTGGACGATCCGCCCGTCCACGATCAGCAGGGCCGCGTCTTCGAGGGCCTCGGCGGCGGTGCCGTCAACCAGTCGACCGACTCGAAGCCTGATGGCCTGTCGCCGAATTGGGGCGATCGTCATCTCGTGCCTCCTGTGGTCGCTGCCATCGGTCATGCTGCACTTGGTGGTCGCACCGATTATCAACCGGCGGCGGGTCGCCGGTGAGGCCCTGATGAAGACCGTGATGCGGCCCCGATAACGCCAATTGATCCCGACAGGCTTGACGACAAGGGAGGCGATCCGTGACCGATCCGACACCGCGCTTGATCCCCGGCGGCCCGCTCGAACTCATGTCCGCGCGAACCCTGTTCGAAGGTCGCCCCGTCGGGCGTCGGTCGGCCGCCAGTGTCGTCCGGATCGAGCCGACCGGCCGGCTCCTGATGTGCTTCTCGGAGGTAGTCGGCCGCGCACTCCGCAACCAGGCAGCGCTGATGCTCAGCCACTCCGACGACGACGGGGCGACCTGGTCCGACCCGCTCCCGATCTATGCCTACCCGGGCTGGTTTTCCCTGGCGATGGGCGGTCTCGCCCGGGTTGCCGACGACAACGTGAAGCTGCTACTCGGCCGCATCTACATCGACCTGTCGCTTGGCGGCACCGAACCGATGACCGGCTGGTGGGTGGCGTCCTCCACGACGCGCGATGGCGGTGATAGTTGGTCCGACCCGTCCCCGGAGATCCGCCTCTTCCCCCACTGGACGGAGCTGTATGGCGCCAGCAACCCGCATCGGCTATCCGATGGGCGTCTCCTGTGGGCGGTCATGGGGACGATGGGTCGAGACGTCGGCTGGCATTCCGGAGTCAGCCTCAGCGATGCTGATGGCGACCGGTTCGAGCCTCCGACGATCATTGCCCAGGCGGACGGGCTCGACTACAGCGACATCGACGTGGTGCGCCTCGTTGATGGCCGCTTCCTTGCGGTGATTCGTGAGCACCAGACCCGCCAGAGCGTCTGGTCCACCTCGGCCGACGAGGGTGCGACGTGGTCGCCGATCCGCCCGACGGCGTTCAAGGGCTCCAATATCAAGCTGTTCCGGCTCCGCTCAGGCGCGGTGGTCTGTGCGTATCGCGACGAGGACCCGACGCAGCGCGGCGTGAGCATGAGCCTGACGCCCGACGGTGGCGAGTCGTGGACCTCCCTTGGCCAGCTCTACGCGGAGCGACCGGACGCGCAGCACGAACCGGGCAGCGTCTGCGGCTACCCGGACCTCGTCGACCTCGGCGGCGGCGAGATCGGCGCGGTCCTCCACTCGTACCCCACCGCCGACGGGATCCAGCTCCACTGGCTTCGCCTGCGAGACCGCTCGTAGGGAACGAGGCCTCCTGCCGGCGAGGTTCAGATCGGCGTGGAGCAGTCGACCTCGCGGTCGGCGTCGAGGTAGGGTCGGAGAGTCAGGTCGACCTCGGCGGCCCGGTGGACCTGGCCGCCGACAATCGTCAGGACCGGGACGAGCCGGGCTGGGACCGTCTGCCGGACGCCCTGCGCGTCCGAGAGGTCCACGGGTGACGCGTCCAGTCGGAGGACGCTGACGTCGGCTGGGTTGCCCGGTCGCAGCGACCCCAGATCGGAACGGCCGATGATGGCGGCGGGGCTTGAAGTCGCAGCGGTCACGACCTCCCCAAGTGACAGGCCGAGCGCGAGATAGCGCGACATCGTGGTTGGCAGGTCGACCACCGGGCGCTCGATCGAATAACGGTGGAGGTCCGTACTGATCGCATCGGGTCCGAGCCCTTCGGCCAGCGCCTGGGCCGCGGTCCGCCACGAGAAGCTGCCACAGCCGTGCCCGACATCGAAGTGGATGCCCCGGCGATGCGCAGCGTGCGCTTCCGGCAAGAGACGGCCGTCGTCGCCCAGGATGCCCGGGCCGGATGCGGTGAAGGCATGGGTCACGGTGTCTCCGGGGCGAAGCCTGGTCAGCGCGTCCCGAACGTCGGCGCCGTCGGCGATGTGCGCCATGATCGGCGTCCCGGCGAGGCTGGCGGCCGCGAGCGCGGCGTCCAGCGCCGCCTTGACATTTGCCCCACAGGCACCGGTCCCGAGGCGGACCTTGACCCCGACTGCGACATCACGATGCTCGGCGATCACCGCGGCGGTCTCGCGGGGCCGCGCGTAGCGGAAGTCCTCGAGCTCGCCGATGTAACTCGCGACCAGCCCGCCGGCCGCGACATGGACGTAGGCCAGGACGCGGACGGGCGTTTCATCGATCGTGTGGCGACGAAACTGGCCGAAGTTAGCGTAGCCAGCCGTGCCGGCATCGACCGCCGTCGTGACGCCGCCGCGGAGGTTGGCCAGCGGGTCGATCCCGTACGGGCTGCCCTCGTACCAGTGACCGTGGAGATCGATCAGGCCCGGCACGACGAGCAGGCCGCTGACGTCCTCAATCCGGTCGTCCGGCTGCGGCGCCGCTGCGCCGGCAGTCTCGACGCCGACGATCCGGCCATCCTCGATCGTCAGGTCGAAGCCACCATCGATGCCCTGGCTCGGGTCGATCACACGACCACCACGGAGGATCAAGCGCCCCATTCGATACTCCTGTCCGGGCCGGCCTGCCGTACGATCGAGCTCGCGGCCTCTGCTGGTCGCCCATCCTACTCACCAGCGAGGGTCCCGAATGACCATTTACTCCGGCCTCGGGGTCAGGACGGTGATCAACGCCCGCGGCAACGCGACGCTTGCTGGCGGCACGCTGATGGCGCCCGAGGTCGTGGACGCAATGGCGGAAGCGGCCCGGTCCTTTGTCAGGATCGGCG
>JANNQZ010000371.1:0-4387 GCA_031401015.1 Chloroflexota bacterium
CCCGCGCGCAGCGCTGCCGTCCGGTCCGCAGCGGGGAGTGGCCGGTAGGCCTTCGCCCGTCCGTCTCGCCCGATGATGACCGCGCCGACGGTCATGCCAGCTCCGCCAGCGGTCGCCGCCCGTCGAAGCCGGTTTCGAGGTCGTGCCACCAGCCGATCGATGGCTCGCCGGGCTGCCAGCACAGCCAGACTTGGCGGCCGGACACCAGGGCCGGGAAGTCGACCAGGCCGCGCTCGATGTCGCGCAGGGTCAGCCCCAGCGCATCGATGCGGGCCACACCGGCGGCCATCTGGTCGATCAGTCCCTGCATCCGCAGGCGGGCGAGGCGGAGGTCGCTCGAAATCGGCACCTCGCCCTCGCCGTTCGGCGCCGTGACTGCCGCAGGCGCGCCCTGTCCGCCCGAACCCGCGGCCAGGATGTCGTCGCGCATGCGCACCAGCTCTTCGCGCTGGGTGCGCAGGATCGCAACGATCCCATCGATCTCCGGGATCGCAGCGTTGGCGCCATCGATGTCGTAGAAGCGACTCATCAGGCGCGATAGTAGCCCCACAGTCGCGTACCATCCGGTTCTGCCCGACAGGGCATCCTGGGCAGGACGTCATCGAGGAGGAACCGTGCGGCGCGTCTTCCTGTGGGCGGCTCGGAACCCCTGGCTGAAGGATCGGTTGCCGCGGATGCGCTTCATGCGCCGGGCGGTGCGTCGCTTCATGCCGGGGGAGACCCTGGGGGCCGCCCTTGATGCGGCCGGTCCGTTGCAGGCTGCGGGGATCGCGACGCTCTACACCCGACTCGGGGAGAACCTCGAGCACCTCGCGGAGGCAGACGAGGTTGCCGCGCACTACATCGACGTCCTCGACCAGATCGTCGCACGCGGGATTCGCGGCGAGATCTCCGTGAAGCCCACGCAACTGGGGCTCGACCTGGACCCGGAGGCCTGCTTTCGACACCTCGTCCGCCTCGCCGAGCACGCCGCCGCCCGGGACTCGTATCTCTGGATCGACATGGAGGGGAGCGCCTACGTCGAGGCGACGGTCGCGCTCTATGAGCGGCTGCGTGCGGTCCAGCCGCGGACCGGGCTCTGCCTCCAGGCCTATCTGCGCCGGACCGCCGCGGATATCGAACGCCTCCGACCGCTCGAGCCCGCCATCCGCCTGGTCAAGGGCGCCTACGACGAGCCGGATTCGATCGCGTACACCAACCGGCGCAGCGTGGACGCCAGCTTCCTGGGACTAGCGGTCCGCTTCCTGCTCGATGGTCGTGAGCGACCCATCCGCCTCGGCTTGGGCACCCATGACGTGGCGCTGATCGAGCAGATCGCCGCCCAGGAGGCGGTCGCCGGGATCGGCGTGGACCGGTTCGAGGTCCAGATGCTCTACGGGATCCGCGAGGATCAGCAGCGCCGCCTGGCGGCCGCCGGCTACCGGGTGGGGGCGCTGATCGCCTATGGTGAGCATTGGTACCCGTGGTACATGCGTCGGATCGCCGAGCGACCGGCCAATGTCGTGTTCGCGCTTCGTCAACTGTTGCCGTAGGAGGCCCCCAGATGTCGGTGTCATTGGCTCGTCGCGTCGCGGCCCGGATGGGCACGATCGGGACCGAGAGCGCGTTTGAGGTCTCGGCGCGGGCGCGCGCGCTCGAGGCCCAGGGTCGATCGATCATCCATCTCCAGATCGGTGAGCCCGATTTCGATACACCGGCGCACGTCCGCGAGGCAGCCAAGCGGGCACTCGACAATGGGGCGACCCACTACGCGCCATTCCCTGGGATCCCCGCGTTGCGGCAGGCGATCGCCGCCGACGTTGCCCTGCACAAGGGCGTCACGGCCGATCCGTCGCAGGTGTTCGTCACGGTTGGCGGCAAGGGCGTGATGCTGTACGCGATCCTGGGGTTGGTGGACCCGGGCGACGAGGTGATCGTCCCGGATCCCGGCTATCCGATCTACGAGTCGCTGACGCGCTTTGTCGGTGCGACACCGGTCCCGATCCCGATCCGGATGGAGAACGAGTTCCGGCTCGACGTCGACGAGCTGGCCGCGCTGATCACCCCGCGAACGCGAGTACTGTTCGTCAACTCGCCGGCCAACCCGACGGGCGGCGTGCTGACCCGCTCGGACCTGGAGCGGATCACGGCCCTGGCGATCGAGCACGATCTGTGGGTCGTGGCCGACGAGATCTACGGGCGGATCCTGTACGACGGCGCAGAGCACGTGTCAATCGCCGCGCTGCCCGGGATGGCCGAACGGACGATCATCCTCGACGGCTTCTCCAAGACGTTTGCGATGACGGGCTGGCGGCTCGGGTACGCGATCGTGCCGCCCGCGCTGGTCCAGACCTACGGCCAGCTGATCATCAACACGATTTCGTGTGCGCCGACCTTTGTCCAGGTTGGCGCGGTCGAGGCGCTGACCGGGCCCCAGGACGACGTGAACGCGATGGTGGTCGAGTTCAAGGCTCGGCGCGACCTCATCGTGGCCGGCTTGAACGCGATCCCGGGCATTCGCTGCGCGACGCCGGTCGGGGCGTTCTATGTGTTCCCGTCGATCGCCGGGACGGGCCTGTCCGGTGCCGAGCTGGCCGAGCGGTTGCTCCACGAGGCCGGCGTGTGCGTGCTGGCGGGGACAGCGTTCGGCGGCGTGGGGACGGATCACATCCGGATCTCATATGCGAACTCGCGTGAGAACCTGACCGAGGCGCTCGGGCGGATCGGTCGATTTGTGGAGGGCCTGGGTCGTGGCTGAGGTTGGTTCGAGCGGGGTGGGCGGCGCGCGGCCGCGGGTGTTCGTGGCGCGGATCATCCCCGCTGAGGGCCTCGATGCCGTGCGCGCTGGCTGTGACATGGACCTCTGGGAGGATGAGTTGCCGCCGCCACGTGCCGAGCTGCTCCGCCGGGTTGCCGGCTGCGATGGCGTCCTGACCCTGCTGACCGATCGCGTCGATGACGAGTTTCTCGACGCGGCCGGGCTGGGGTTGCGGGTGGTCGCGAACTACGCGGTCGGCTTTGACAACATCGATGTGCCGGCGTGTTCGCGGCGCGGCGTCGCTGTGGGCAATACGCCCGGGGTTCTGACCGAGACGACCGCCGATCTCGCGTTCGCACTGTTGATGGCGGCCGCGCGTCGGGTCGCCGAAGGTGATCGATACGTGCGGGCCGGGCACTGGCGCACCTGGGGACCGATGTTGCTCATGGGGCCCGATGTCTACGGCTCAACGATCGGGATCGTGGGGTTTGGGCGGATCGGCCAGGCGGTCGCCAGACGCGCCCAGGGGTTCGGGATGGAGATCCTCTACCACGACGTGGCTCGACTCCCGGATTCCGTCACGGCGCCGCTGGGCGCCACGTACGTCGCGATGGATGAGTTGTTGTCGCGGAGCGATTACGTCTCGCTCCACGTCAACCTGACCGCTGAGACGAAGCACCTGATCAACGCGGGAACGCTGGCCTCGATGAAGTCGACGGCTGTGCTGGTCAACACGTCGCGGGGCCCGGTCGTGGACCAGCGTGCCCTGGCCGCCGCGCTGCGGGACGGCGTGATCTGGGCCGCGGCACTGGATGTCACGGATCCCGAGCCGATCCCGATGGACGACGCACTCGTTGGTCTCGACAACTGCTTGATCGTTCCCCACATCGCGTCGGCCTCGCGGGTGACCCGCGGCAAGATGGCCGCCATGGCCGCCGCCAACCTGTTGGCGGGGGTTCGGGGGGAGCCGCTCCCCACGCCGGTGCTCCCTCCGGCCTGAGCGGCCGGGTCAGGTTCGGCGAAACGTCGAGACGGCCCCCGCCCAGACCCAGCTCACCTCAATCGCCAAGACGCCCGCTCGTTGATGAAGGAGACGCCCCGTGGATGAAGCCACCCGCACGCAGATCCGAAATGTCGAGGCCCGAACCGGGCGCCCGATGGACCAGTGGCTTGCCCTTGTCGACTCGAGCGGGCTGGTGAAGCATGGCGCCATCGTCGCCTGGCTGAAATCCGAGCACGGGTTTGGACATGGTGACGCGAACCTTGTGGCGCTGACGGCCCTGCGCGGACCTGCTGCCCCGGAGGGCGATGCCCTCATCGACGCGATCTACGCAGGCCCAAAGGCGTCGCTCCGACCGTTCCATGACCGGGTCATCGCCATCGCGAACGAATTCGGCGGTGATGTCGAGCTGGCGCCCAAGCAAACGTATGTTGCGCTGCGACGGTCGAAGCAGTTCGGCACGGTCGGGCCTGCCTCGGGTGGCCGTCTGGAGATCGGGTTGAACCTGAAAGGCGTCCCGCCCGCGGGACGACTGGAGACCTCGTCCGGCATGTGCACCCATCGGGTCCGCCTGGCGACGCCCGCGGAGCTGGACGACGAGGTCGTCGGTTGGCTCCGAGACGCCTACGAGCGCGCATGAGCCGCGGCTG
>JANNQZ010000372.1:0-5275 GCA_031401015.1 Chloroflexota bacterium
GGTGAAGTTGATGGGGGCCGTGGCCGTCGGGTCGGTCTGACCCACGGCCTCATTGACGGTCACCGTCAGGCCGGTCTGGATGGTCACCGACAGGGCCGCCGAAGCGGCGCTCGTGCCCACCAGGTTCGTGGCCCTGGCCGTAACTGCATATGTCGCGGCGGTGAGCGCACTGCTCGTGATCGTCCAGTTGCCGGATCCGTCGGCCGTGGCCGAGCCGACGACCACGGCGCCGGCATAGAGGTCGACGACCGTGCCGGCGGCGGCGGTCCCGCTGAAGGTCGGCGTCGTGTCGGAGGTGATGTTGTCCGAGTTTGACGCACCCGAATCGCTCCCGGCCGCCAGGTCGGGTGTGGACGGCGCCGACGGGATCGCGGTGTCGATCGTGACCGAGAGACCGGTGGAATCGACCGACGGACCGTTACCGGCCGCATCCGTCTGCTCGGCTGTGAAGGCATACACCGCTGCGGTCAGGGTGCTGCTGGTAATCGTCCAGTTGCCGGCGCCGTTCGCGACGGCCGTGCCGACGACGGTGGCGTTGGCGGACAACTGCACGGTGGCGTTGGCCCCAGCCGTGCCACTCAGGCTCGGGGTCGTATCGGATGTGACGTTGTCAGAGCTTGAAGTCCCGGTATCGCTGGCGGCGTCCAGGTCAGGTTGCGACGGCGCACCCGGAACGGTGTTGTCGGTCGTGACCGTCAGCGGGCTCGACGGCGCTCCGGCGCCGTCGACGTTCGCCGCCGTCGCGGTGATCAGGCTGGCCGTGTTGTCTGGCAACGCGACGGTCGTGGTGATCGAGTAGACACCACTGGCACTGGCCAGGCTGAAGCCAATCTCGACGGCGCCGCCGTAGATCCTGACGGTCGAGCTCGGCTCCGCCGTGCCGCTGAACACGAGTCCATTGAGCGTCTTGGTGACGTTGTCCGTGGGACTGCTGCCGGTGTCGCTGGCTGGCGCCAGGTCGGGCGTTGATGGCGCCCCGGGCGCGACGGCCAACACGGAGCCAGGCAACAGGCCGACCATCATGATGGCGCCCAAGAGCACCGCCGTGGCGCGACTGTATCCTGGCGAACGCGAGAACTGGGTCTTCACAAGTTCCTCCTGATCGGCCACCCGGCCGATATTCACATTTCAAAAGGGGTGGCACGTTGGCGGCCGCGGCATGCCCGCGGACTCAAGCTGTAGCGTCCCAAACCCGGGACTACAACGGCGTAACGGTTTCCCCGTCCGCGGTACAGGACGGATCACGGATCGAGGCCGCCGGAGTCCGCCATCGCTGAAACGCAACGGACGGCCCGAGAGGGTCGGACCGTCCGTGCGAGACGGGAGCAGCCCCAGGCCGCTCCGTGGTGACTAGCGAGTTCGTTCGAGATTCGAGCTCGTGGCCCGGCGTGACGTCAAACCGGCCCGCGACCTATCCGCGTCTTCCCGGTGAACATGCCAACGACCACGACTGTGATCACGGCCCCGATGGTCGCAACGACGATCGAGCTGATATCGAGCGGGCCGTCGATGGGACTCGAATTGAACAGGGCGCCGGCAAGGAAGCCTCCGACGAGGGCGCCGACGATGCCCAGAACGATGTGACCGATCACACCCAGGCCCTCATCACCCTTGACGAAGAAGCCGGCCAGATATCCGGCGATGGCGCCGAGGACGATCCACGCGATGATGCTCATGCTGCACTCCCTCATCCGACGATGATTGTTGCTCGCAAGCCGGGCAACGTCCCGAGGACCGGGATGCCGCCATCGTCAGCCGGGCGAGGGTCTGTGCCGACTACGGGGAAGCACCGCGGCGTAACAACGGCATAAACGCCGGACCATCGGCTTGCGCGATTTGGCTGTGACGGTCTGCGATCGCAACACGGGCGATATGCCAACGATGCCGCCCTCTCATACGCATGCAGCCTGCGGCCGGGCACCATGGCAGCAACGGGGAGTTCGCGGGACCGAATCTGAGGTTCAAACACGATGTCTGCCACAACCCACGTCAACCAGGTGCGCAATGCGCCGACCGACCGATCCATGATCGTTCTCCAGTACGCCTTGGCGCTCGTCGCGGTCGTGAGCGCCGTGCTTCTCTCGACGCTGTCCTGACCCGCGTGGGAGCGCCCACGGCTCGCCTGTTCGATGCGGAGGGACGTGATCGTGAGGTCGCGTCCTGGGCAGACGCCATCGCGTCGATCAAGAAGCACCAGCTGCTCTGGATCGACGTCGATCGCGACCAGGCGGATGACGTCCTCGCGGAACTGACGGATACGCTGGGCCTCGACGCCCGCGAGCTGGTTCGGGTCGGGAAAGACTCCGGAACGGCGCGCTCGACGCGGACCAGCGACTACCTTCACTTGACGATCCAGGCGTTCGAACCATCGGCCGATGGGTCCATTCCCGACGCGCCAACGGAGTTGGATATCGTCGCTGGCAATAATGTGGTCGTGACCGTCCATCGCGGTCAGCTTCCGGCCATCGAGCGATATCGTGCCGAACTGACCGGCGAGACCCGTCTGGGTGAGCTCCGGGCCGCCGACCTCCTCTCCTCGATCGTCGACGAGGTTCTGGGCGGATACTTCCTCGTCGTCGAGGAGATTGACTTGGCCATCGATGCGCTCGACGCCCGCGCCCTTCGCGGAACCGACGACCGCGAATTCCTCGCCGAGATCGTGGAGATCCGCCGGCGTATCGCCGCGACGCGCCGGGTCGTGGCACCGCACCGCGAGGCATTTGCCACCCTGGCTCGGCCGGAAATGCGAGTCGAAGAAAGGATCGGCCAGCCGTGGCCGGGCTTGATGGACCGATTGGAGCGTGCGCTTGGCGCCATCGACACGGCGCGCGATGCCCTGCTCGGGACCTTCGATATCTTCATGGGCCGGGCGGCCCAGCGGAACAACGACGTCATGAAGATCCTCACTATCCTGTCCGCGATCCTGCTTCCGTCCCTGGTGATGGCCGGCGTGATGGGCATGAACTTCAAGCTGTCCTTGTTCGAGGACACGGGCAACTTCGCGTATGTGCTCGCCGTCATGATCGGCCTTGCCGTCGGGGTCGTCGCCATCGCTCGCTTGCGCCGCTGGATCTGAGGGCGAGAAACCTCGCGCTGTCCGATGCGACATGCGCCGGCGAACTGTCATGTGCCTGTGACCACTCCAGTCGTGGTTCGGTGCAGGAACGTGATCAGGCGGGTCGTACAATGGTGGGACGTCTACCTGTGAGGTCCATGCATGTCGTTTAACCCCAAGGCAAGGCTTGATCCGGGCCAGATCACCGATCGTCGAGGCATGCCCGGCGGTCGAACCGGCGTGGCCATTGGGGGAGGCGGATTGGGGATCGTCATCCTGCTGGTCTATACCCTGCTGGGCGGAAACCCGACCGATCTCGGGCCGCTCCTGGAGCCCGGCGCCGTGGTCGGCCCGGAAAGCTCCGCCATGGCAACGGACTGTCAGACCGGCCAGGACGCGAATGAGCGCGACGACTGTCGAATTCTCGGCTACGTCAACAGCATTCAAAGCTACTGGACGGGCTCGTTCGCCGCATCCGGCGAAACCTACCAGCCGGCCGACACGGTCATCTTCTCCGGCGTGACTTCGAGCGCCTGCGGGACGGCCACCTCGGCGACCGGCCCGTTCTACTGCCCGCCCGATGCGCTGATCTATATCGATCTCGACTTCTTCGCCGACCTGCGCGACCGGTTCGGAGCGCAGGGTGGGTCGCTCGCCCAGGGCTACGTGGTGGCCCACGAATACGGCCACCACGTCCAGGATCTGCTCGGCGTCCTCGACGCGAGTGGTGGCGGATCCGGAGCGGACAGTCGCGCCGTCCGCACGGAGCTCCAGGCCGACTGCTTTGCGGGCGTCTGGGCCAACCATGCGGCCGGTACGGGGTTCCTGGAGCCGCTGACCGACGCACAGATCGCCGACGCGCTGGATGCCGCGGCTGCTGTCGGCGACGATCGAATCCAGGAGGCGACGCAAGGTCAGGTCAATCCGGACTCGTGGACGCACGGTTCGTCCGCGCAGCGGCAGGATTGGTTCAGGACCGGGTATCAGGATGGCGATCCGGCCAGCTGCGACACATTCGAGGGCGATCTCTGAGCCGGGTGCGGGGCGCTGACCCCGATCGAGCTGCACGGGTACAGGCTGCCAAAACTGATCATTGCATGACTATTCATCGAGACTGTATAGTCATGCCACCATGACCGCTACCCTTCCCATCTCCGCCACGGGGCTCCTCCCTCGCTCGGCGCGCGGCATCGATCCGGCCGGCGGACCGCGACGGATCAGGGTGGGCATTGTCGGCGCAACCGGGTATGTCGGCGCCGAACTCGTGCGCCTCCTGGCGCGCCATCCGAACGTGGAGCTTGTCGGTCTGGTGGGTCGAGGTCGGGATCACGACCCGATCGCCGGGATCCACCAACATCTCGCCTCGACCGGTCTCACCGTGAACTCCGAGCTGCCCGGGATCGGGGCGCTCGACGCCGTGTTTCTCGCGCTGCCACATGGAGCGGCCGCCGCGATCGTGCCGGAGCTCGCTGCGTCCGGCGTCGCGATCATCGACCAGGGCCCCGACTTCCGCCTTCGCAAACCCTCCGACTATCCGCGCTGGTACGGCTTCGAGCACCCGCGGCCGGACCTCCTCGAGACCGCGGTCTATGGGCTGCCGGAACTGCATCGCATCGAGCTTGCCGCCCTTGTGGATGCCCCGGTAGCGATCGTGGGAGCGCCCGGGTGTTACCCCACCGCGACCCTGCTGGCGCTCGCCCCGCTGGCCCGTGCCGGCCTGATCGGTGACCTCGTGGTGGATGCCAAGAGCGGCGTCTCGGGCGCCGGCCGGGAGGCGAAGCCGGATCTCGGCTTTGCCGAGGTCAACGAGAGTGTCAAGGCGTACGGCCTGGGCGGGCATCGTCATGTCGCCGAGATCGAGCAGGAGCTGGCCACGATCGGCGCACGGGAGGGCCTCGATCCGGGCGCGAACCCCGGGATCATCGCGGTCGACTTCCTGCCGCACCTGATTCCGATGACCCGCGGCATCCTGTCCGCGTGCCACGTCCGGCCGACCCGGCCCGTCACCCAGGCCGAACTTGATGGGCTGTATGCCGCGGCCTACGCTGATGAACCGTTCGTGAGGGTCGTCGCGGCGCCACCCGCCACCAAGCACGTGACCGGGAGCAACCAGGTGCTGATCCATGTGCATCGTGATGAGCGGACCAATCGAATCGTGGCCATCGGGGTGGAGGACAACCTGGTCAAGGGCGCGGCGGGACAGGCGATCCAGGCCTTCAA
>JANNQZ010000373.1:0-13904 GCA_031401015.1 Chloroflexota bacterium
CGCGGGCGGGGCATCCTCGTCGGCGACCATGGGGCGGGCTTCGCCTCGAAACGCCCCCAGGCGCCAGGCGGCAAGGACGGCCACGGCCGTCAAGGCGACGACGATGGTCGAGATCGCGTTGATTTCGGGCGTCACCCCGAATTTCACCTTGCTGTAGATGTACAGCGGCAGGGTGGAGCTGCCGACCCCGGCGTTGAACGTCGTCACGACGTAGTCGTCGAAGCTGAGTGAGAAGGCCAGCAGGGCACCCGCCAGCACTGCCGGCGCGATGAGCGGCAGGGTCACGTAGCGAAAGGCCCCTACTGCCGAGGCACCCAGGTCGCGCGCGGCTTCCTCCAGGGCGGGGTTCATGTTCGCGGCGCGCGCCCGGACCACGACGGCCACATACGAGATGCAGAACGTCGCATGGGCAATCGACAGCTGCGCCACGGACCCGCGCGCATCGAACAATTGGAGAAAGAACAGCAAGAGCGAAAGGCCCATCACGATTTCGGGTGTCACCATCGGGACGAGGAGCAGCGTCTCCGTGGCCGCCCGACCCCGGAACCGGAGACGGGCAAGGCCCAGCCCCAGGAGCGATCCCAGCACCGACGACACGAGGACCGCGATGAACGCGACCTGGAGCGTGACTCCCAACGCGTCGAGCAGCTCGTCGTTGGACAAGAGTGTCGGATACCAGTCGAGGGTGAACCCCTTCCAGGCGAGTCCGCGTTTCGCGCTGTTGAACGAGAAGATGATCAGGATCACCACCGGCGCAAAGAGGAAGCCGTACACGGCGACCGCAAACGCGGTCAGCGCGGGGTTCCGCCCTCGCCTCATGACCCGATGACCTCACGCCGCAGGGTCCGCAGCGCCACCAGCGTCCCGCCCAGCGTCACCACCATCAGCAGGAACCCGAGCGCCGCGCCATATGGCCAGTCCCGCCCCGACAGGAACAGCTCCTGGATGTTCTTGGCGATCGTCGTGGTCTGCGGCCCACCAAGAAGGTCCGGTGTCACGAAGTCGCCGATCGCCGGGATGAACGTGAGGAGCGCCGCGGCAATGACGCCGGGCATCGTCAACGGCAGCGTGACGTGCAGAAACACCGCGCGGCCCGAGGCATACAGATCGCGCCCCGCCGCGAGCAGGTTCGCGTCCAGCCGGTCAATGGACACAAACAGCGGCAGGATTGCGAACGGCAGGAAGCCGTAGGTCATCCCCAGGATCACCGAGACATCGGTGTTCATGAGGATGAGCGGCTCGCGGGTGAGACCGACCGCCTGGAGCAGCGAGTTGAGGACGCCGTTGTCGCGCAGGATGATCATCCACGAGTAGGTCCGGATCAGGTAGCTGGTCCAGAATGGGAGCATCACGAGGATCAGCAGGAGCGCCTTGCGGCTGCCGCCGTAGCGCGAGATCCAGTAGGCGATCGGATAGCCCAGCGCCAGCGACAGGATCGTCGTGATCGCGGCGTAGCGGATCGAGTTGAGGAAGGTCGGCAGGAAGACGGGGTTGAACGCCCGCGCGTAGTTGTCGAGGCTCGGCTGCGACAGATCGACCCGGTCGAGCGCGTCCCGCTGGCCGAGGCTGACGATGAAGATGAACCCAAGCGGCACGACGAAGAAGAGAGCCAGCCAGGCGATGCCCGGCAGGACGAGCGCCGTTCCGCGCAGCCTCGCCAGGATGCCCCCCTGTGGCGGGGGAGCGGCGCCAATCCGGGGCCGAGACCCGACCCCGGGGAGCATCAGGCGCGCAGCTCCTGCCAACGCTTCAAGTATTCGTCGCGGAGGGCCGCGTCCAGGTTGAGCAGCTCCTCGAGCGCATCGACGATCTTCTGGTCTGGATTGATCGTCGGGTCCTCGAGGATGGCCGGGTCGATGAATTCCCTGGCCGCGGCATTGGGGCCCATGTAGTAGATCAGGTTGGTGTTTGCGGCACTGTTCTGCGCGTCGAGCAGATGGTTGACGAACAGCTGCGCGGCGATCGGATGGGGTGCCCCGGAGAAGACCGCGACGGTGTCGGAACCCTTCACCCCGCCCTCTTCGGGGATGTAGTAGGCGACATCCGGGTTGGTCTCCTGGATCGCGAATCGGTCCGCGCCCCAGATGTGGCCGATCCAGACATCGCCCGAGGTCATCGTCGCGATCGTGTCGGTTGAGTAGACGCGGACCAGCGGCTTCTGCTCCTTGAGCAGGGCGAGTGCCTCGTCGAGCTCATTGAGCAGCGGCGTATTCGCCGAGTAGCCAAGCTGGATGAGGGTCAGCCCGAAGACCTCCTGGAATTCATCGAGCATGGAGATGTGCTGCGCCCAGCGGGGATCCCAGAGCGCCTTCGAGCTCGTCAGTTCTTCCGGGATCTTGACCGTGTCATAGCCGACGCCTGTGGTCCACCACATGTACGGGATCGAGTACGCGTTGCCGGGGTCGTAGCCAGGGTCCGCCCATTCGACCCCCAGGTTGACGATGTTCGGGATGAGCGACCGATCGAGTTTGACGATCGCGCCGCGCTCAATGAACGATGGGATATCGACCGAGGTGGGAAAGCTCAGGTCGTAGCCGCCACCGTCGTCGCCGAGCTTGGCATAGGCCTCCTCCGTGTTCGAGAAGAAGCTCTGGGTGACCTTGGTGCCGTACTTCGCCTCGAACGATTCGATGACTTCGTCGGCAAGGTAGTCGGTCCAGTTGTAGATGAACAGCTCCGCCTCCGGGACGGGCTGAACGGGGCCGATGGTCGGGGTGAGCGTCGCCGACGCACCGGTCGTTGCCTGCGGTGCGGCCGAGGCGCCCGGGGTCGCCGCGGCGCTCGGCGCGGATGTACTCGTGCAGGCCGCGATCACGGGGGCCAGCGCAGCCGCCGACCCGACTCTGGCGATCCGTTCGAGCAGATCACGGCGGCTGATTCGTCGCTCGACCAGGTACCGGGTGAGCGCCTTCTCGAGGTCGATGCTCGAGCCATCGTATCGCTTGCTCATACGGGAACCTCCTCCGACTGCGGCCGACTTGCCAGGACGAGCGCCGCGGCCGGTGACCAGGTCACGTCGACCCTGGCATCGATGGCGTAACGCTCCCCGGACTTGGGTGCGAGTGCTGTGATCGAGAGCCCTCCCCTGGTGCGCACGATGTACTGGACTGAGCCGCCAAGATAGGCCACCTGCTCCACGGTGGCGCCGATCGGAGTCGGGGTCGGGGTCGGCGCGCTGGTGGAGTCAATCGAGAGGCGAAGCTCGACCGCCTCTGGGCGGATGCTCAGTTCCACTGGGTCCCCGACAGACAGTCCGGCCCCGATGACCAGACACGTTTCGGCCGAGCCGGTCCCCAGGCGGACGAGCGCCGTGTCACCGGCCTTCGACTCGATCGAGCCTGACAGCAGGTTCGTGGTCCCGATGAAATCGGCCACAAACCGGGTCCGGGGACGTTCGTACAGCTCCTCCGGGGTGCCGAGTTGCTCAACGCGCCCGTGGTTCATCACCGCGATCCGGTCGCTCATCGTGAGCGCCTCCTCCTGGTCGTGGGTGACGTAGATAAACGTGATGCCAACCTCGGCTTGCACGCGCTTGAGCTCCACCTGGAGCCGCTTGCGGAGCTTGAGATCGAGCGCGCCGAGCGGCTCATCGAGCAGGAGCACGTTCGGCCGATTGACCAGGGCGCGGGCGAGCGCCACCCGCTGCTGCTGGCCGCCCGAGAGCTGGTTTGGCTTGCGCTTCCCGTAGCCACCGAGATTGACCAGGTCGAGGGCCTCACCGACGCGCCGCGTGATCTCCGCCACGTCCACGTTCCGGCGTCGAAGCCCGAAGGCGATGTTTTCGCCGACATCGAGGTGCGGGAACAGCGCGTAGTTCTGGAAAACCATGTTGACCGGCCGCTTGTCCGGCGGGTCATTCGTAACGTCACGGCCACGCAGGAGAATCCGCCCGCGCGTCGGCAGTTCGAAGCCGCCGATCATCCGCAGCGTGGTGGTCTTGCCGCAGCCCGATGGCCCCAACAGCGAGAAGAACTCACCGCTGAACACGGCGAGCGAGACGCCGTCGACCGCCCGGATGTCGCGAAAGTGCTTCTCCAGGTCGATCAGCTGGATCTCGGGGGACGTCGGGTCCGGCTGAGCCATCATGAAGCGCCGAGCCTACGCGCGACTCCGGCGACTCGATGCGCGACGTCCCGTCCTCCGGGACGCGCGGGACTGGCGGCTGACAAGCAGGAAATGAGTCGGGCGTCCATCACCCCGTCCTGCGCGGCGGCTTCGTGCGTGCCGCGATCCGGACGAGGGCGCCGGCCCAGTCGGCGTCGAACGGGCGGCCCGGCTCATCGAGGTCAATGAGCAGCGGGGCGTGGTCGGACGGGATCGGTGGGCCCTTGCGGGCCTGGCGGTCGATCTCGGCGTCGACGACGCGGGCGGCAAGCGGCACGGACAGTAGCAGGTGGTCGATCCGCATCCCCAGGTTCTTGTGGAACATGCCGGCGCGGTAATCCCACCACGTAAAGCGGCCGCGTTCGGGGTGGCGCGCCCGGTAGCCATCGGTCAGGCCCAGGTCAAGGAGCGCTCGAAACACTGCCCGCTCAGGCTCCGACACATGCGTTCCACCATGGACGGCTGCGGCATCCCAGACGTCGTCGTCGGTCGGGGCGATGTTGAAGTCTCCCCCGATCACAAGGTCGCCGCCGGGCGCGCCGGTCTCGCTGACCCAGCGACCGAGGCGCTCGAACCAGGCCAGCTTGCCGGCGTAGAACGGCGAGTCCACGATTCTACCGTTGGGCGCGTAGATGCTGACTACACGGAGGCCGTCCACGGTGGCGGCAACCATTCTCGCCTCGTCGAACGGGTTGAAGTCGTCCTCTCCGGTTGCCTCGGCACCGGCGCCGCCCGGCCCCGAATCGCGCACCGGACCGTCACCGAAGTTGGTCACGACATTCGCGATGGCCAGTCCGGCCCGAGCGGCGATCGCCACCCCGTTCCAGCGCCCCTCGCCGTGGTGGACCAGCTGGTAGCCGGCCATCGCGAAGGCCATGACCGGCGCATCGGCGTCGGTCAGTTTCGTTTCCTGGATCAGCAGGACATCCGGGGCGGTCCGCTCCAGCCAGCGCTCCACGGCCTCCTGGCGGGCCTTGAGCGAATTGACGTTCCAGGTGGCGATGCGCATCGCGAACGGCGGCTTCGGTTGCCGTCGGTCGCTAGTAGCGCCGGCCGCGTTGGCGGGCGAGATCGAAGGTGGCTGTGTCGGCGACGGCCATGACCGCCATCGTCCCCGCCTGGACCGGGTCCGACACGACGAGGTCGACGTGTTCGGTGATCGAGCCGACCATGTTCAGGGCGATGATCGGGATGCCGATCGCGCGAAGTTCGTCGGCCGCGACGCTGATGTCGCCGCCCATGATCGAGCCGGCGAGGACGAGCAGCCGGGCCCGCGGCAGGTCCGCCACCGCCCTCACCGCCGACGCGATGTTGGCCTCGCCGACCAGCGGGATCGTGTCCACGCTGATCCGCTCGCCACGAAGGTTGTGGCGGTCGGCTTCGCTCACCGCGCCGAGTGCGACCTGGGCCACCTGGGCGCCACCACCGACAACGATCACGCGCTTGCCGAAGACCGCCGCGAGCGCGCGCGTCAGGTGGATCGAGCGTACGTCCGGGAGCCCCTCGAGCGCGGCGGCGAGTGACTCCTGGCTGACCCCTTCGACTTCGAGGTCGATCTCGGTCAGGGGCGGGTCGCCGTCAGTCTGGCGGACGGTCGCGAGCGCCCGGATGATGCCGCCGATCGCGGCGACCTGCGTCGTGACCGCCGAGATGGCCTCCGCCTTGTCGACAACATCGAACCGGATCGCCGCGGTTTCGGCAGCCTTGCGCCGGGGCATCGGCTAGAGCGAGCCGCGCCCGGCCGCGCCCGGACGGAGGTCGTTGACCGAAAGGCTGTCCGGCTCGAGGCCGCCGGTGGGGTCGTGCTCCTCGAAGGCGAGGGCGAGAGCGGTGAAGGCCTCGCGCGTGGCGGCGGCATCGGAGGTGGTGAGCATGAGTGCGCCGTCGGTGTCCTCGGCGACGCCGACGATACCCGTGATGTTGACGCCCCGGTCACCGAGGGCTGCGGCCACGCGCGCGAGCGAACCCGGGCGATCGTCGAGCTTGACCGTGAACCAGACCGTCACGAGGGCACCTCCTGTGCGGGCGATGGTACCCCGCTGGGTCGCGGCGCCGTGGCGCTCGATGCGCGGCTGGCCTCCGGTGTGCTCCACCGCCGCGCCGGCGCTAGGCTTGCGCTCATGCCCGCGCCCCTCGGCAAGGTCCCGACGAAGAAGATGCCCGACATTCAGGTGTTTGGGATGGATGACTCACCAGCGACCCGCGCCGCCCTGCGCTTCTTTCGCGAGCGACGGATCGTCGTGCAGTACTCGGACCTCGGAAAGCGTCCGATCGCGACGGGCGAACTGCGGCGGTTCGTCGATCGGCTCGGGGTCCAGGCCCTGGTGGACACGGAGAGCCGATCATATCGGGAGGCGGGTCTCGCCTGGCTCTCGACCGATGCGACCGGCATGACGACAAGGCTGATCGCGGATGCCCGGCTCCTCAAGCTTCCACTCGTCCGTCACGGAAACGCGTTCACGGCCGGGCCTGCTGAAGCGACCTGGGCCGCCTGGCTCAAGCCGAAGGACGGTCCCGCAACGCGAGCCAGCCGATGATGACGGCTCCCACCAGGAGGACCGCGCCCGCGATTGCCCAGGTTGGGTCGTCGACCATCGGGCTCGCACCGCGCAGGAGCCCCAGCCCCTGGCCGATCCAGACCAGCCCGACCGCGGCCAGCCCGACAGCGCCAATCCAGCGAACGCGCATGCGCACCTCCTGGGTGGCATCCTAGCGCGATGGCAAGGAATGGAGACTCCACCCATCGATCCGGTCGGCTGACGGTCACCCCGAAAGCGACCCGGATGCTCCAGGGAAAGGCAATGGCGACCGAGGATGAAAAACTCCTCGAGCGACAGGTCAGCCCGGCGTTCCTGGACACCGACCCATGGCGAGCGCTCCGGATCCTCTCGGAATTCGTGGATGGCTTCGACGCGATGGCCAGACTGGGTCCGGCCGTGACGATCTTCGGCTCAGCCCGGACATCGCCGCAGGATCCGACGTATGAGCTGGCACGGACGATTGCTCGGCGCGTGGCTCTTGCAGGCTATGCGGTGATCACCGGCGGCGGCCCCGGGACGATTGAGGCGGCCAACCGCGGATGCCAGGAGGGAGGCGGTCTATCGGTCGGCTGCAATATCGAGTTGCCGAACGAGCAGGGCCTCAATGCCTACGTGGACCTCGGCGTCGAGTTCCGCTACTTCTTCGCCCGCAAGGTGATGTTCGTCAAGTACGCGGACGCCTTCGTGATCATGCCGGGCGGCTTCGGTACGCTCGACGAGCTGTTCGAGGCCCTGACCCTGATCCAGACGCACAAGGTCCGCAATTTCCCGGTGGTGCTGGTCGGGACCTCGTATTGGGCCGGCCTGCTCACCTGGATGCGCGAAACGCTGGTCGCCGACGGCGCGATCGACGCCACCGACCTTGACCTCCTGCAACTGACCGATGACCCGGACGAGGTGGTCCGGATGGTCCGTACGTTCAGCGCCGGGTCGAACACCTGAACACGGCGTCCGGTCGGCCGGCGGGGCGGGCGGTTCCGATGCGTCGGCGTCGCCGGGCGTTCACATTCACAGGTGTCATGCTGGCCGTCGCACTGGCGGTCGGCCCATTTGCTGCGACCGCGGCCCTGTCGGCGGATCCGGCGGGCGGGCCCAGTGGTGTGGGCGGGCCGCGCCATCCGGATCGGGTCCTGCTGGGTTCATTGCGAACGCTTGCCGACGCGGACCGTTTCAGCGACGCGCGTCGAGCCAAGCTCGCCGAAATGATCACGACCGTCCAGCCCCACCGCACCCAGGTTGCGGTCACCATTCGGCTCGCCAATGGCGCCGACGCGCACACCCTGGCGCGCCTCGCGGGATCGGGCGCCCGGGTCGTCAACATCGGTTCGGCGACGGTCGAGGCCTACGTCGAGCCCGAATCCCTCGCAAACCTCGCCAGTCTTGCCGAGGTGCAGTCCGTGAGGGCGATTCCGCGACGGTTGCCGTCCTTTGTCAGTCTCGGTGTGAGCTTGCAGGGTGGGCCCGCCTGGCATGAAGCGGGGTTCACGGGTGCCGGCGTCAAGGTCGGGATCATCGACGGAGGGTTCACGGGCCTGATGTCCCGGATGGGAAACGAGCTTCCATCGAGCGTCCATGTCCAGTGCTACACGACGGTCGGCAGCTTCAGCGCGGACCCTGTCGCCTGTGAGAATGGGGAGACCCATGGCACGGCCGTTGCGGAGACGGTGATCGACATGGCTCCTGGCGTCGAGTTGTACCTCGCCGACCCGATCTCGCAGCTCGACACGGAGCAGACGATTGCCTGGATGACCTCGAGCGGAGTTCGGATCATCAACGCCTCATGGTCCGCCGGCTACCTTTTTGATGGCCCGGGCGACGGAACCTCACCGTACCCGGACTCCAACTACGCCCTCGTCGACCAGGCGGTGACGGGCGGCGCGTTATGGGTCAACTCCGCCGGGAATTCGGGTCACGCCGGGTGGACGGGAAGCTGGGTCGATGCAGACAACGACGGACTGCTCGAATGGTCCCTCGACGATGAGTTCAACAGCCTGAACCTGGCCTCCGGCGAGCAGGTTGTGGTTGCGATCCGCTGGGCCGACCCGTGGGGCACAGCGTCGAACGACTACGACCTGGAGTTGCGGCAGGGTCTTGCGGTCGTCGCCTCCAGCCAGGACCGCCAGGCGGGGCTGGCCGACCCGTTCGAAGTCATCGAGTACACGGCCCCGTCCGCAGGTACCTATGACATCGTCATCAGGCGGTTCGCTGGCGCCCCGACGCTCCGGATGCAGATGCTCGCCTATGCGGGCGCCTTCGCCAACCTGGAGCACCAGGTTGTTGCGGGAACCCTGCCTGCGCCGGCCGACAGTGCCAATCCGGGGATGGTCACCGTGGGGGCGGTCAATGTCGCCTCGCCTTCATCAATCGAGCCATACAGCTCGCAGGGCCCGACGCTCGACGGCCGGATCAAGCCGGACCTCGTCGCGGTGGCCTGCGCGCCGACGACCGTCGACCCGTTCTTCTGCGGCACGAGCGAATCCGCGCCGTTCGTGTCCGGTGCTGCCGCCCTCTTCCTCCAGGCGGATCCGACCCTGTCGCCCACCCAGCTCGCCGTGCGGCTCCGTTCCACGGCCGTTCCGCTGGATACTCCGGTTCCCAACCCAACGTTCGGCTGGGGGCGTCTCGCGCTTGGGCCCGCGCCGGCGAGGCCCGCGGTCGGACTCGCGTTCGTGGCCCCGCCCACGGGAGCAGTGGCCGGCGCGGCCCTCACCGGGCAGCCGACCGTCCGGCTCGTGGCGAGCGATGGCGCCACGGCCTCGATCGGACCTTCCGCGACCGCCACCGTGACGCTCGCGCTGACATCATCGACCGGTGCCGCGCTGGCCTGTGACGGCGGCCTTTCGAAGCCGGCGGTCGGCGGGATCGCCTACTTCGCCGGCTGCACGGTCGACAGGGAGGGCGGTAACTACACCATCTCGGCGTCCGCACCGGGCCTGCCGACGGTACTCTCCCCTGAATTCGAGATCCAGCCGGTCGGTGCCCCGGCCCCGCTGGCGATGGCTGTGAGCGCCCCAACGATCACCTGGTCCGCTGACGTGATCCTGGCTGCCACCCTGGGACCCGGGCCTTCCGCGTCTGCCGCGCCCGCCGGACCCGCGGCGACGCGGGGCGCTCGCACGGTCGAGTTCCAGCGGTCGACCGATGGTCTGCGCTGGACGGCGATCGCGCAGGCCACCACCGACGCGGCCGGACTGACGTCACGATCAAACCGGCCCGCGACCACGCTCTGGTACCGGGCCTTCTTCCCGGGTGCACCGGATCTGGCGGCCGCCACGAGCTACCCCGTCAAGGTGACCGTTCGCCATCGGCTCACGATGGCCGCTTCGATCTCGGCGCCGCGGACGGTCGCGGCTGGGCGCACGGTGACCTTCACGTCGACCGTGAGGCCCATCCTCAGTGGCAGCTCGCCACGTCCGACCGTGACCTTCGTCGTCTACCGAAAGGTGGGCGCGGCCTGGGTCCTGTTCCGACGGGTGGATGTCGTGGCCGACGCGAACGGTCGGGCTCGCCTCGTCTGGCGCTTCTCGCGGGCCGGCACGTGGTACGTGCGATCCATGGCGAAGGCAACGGCCGTCAATGCGGCGAGCCCCTGGAGCCCGGTCGCCCAGTACGTCGTCAGGTAATCTCGCCCGTCGCCGGGACCGGTGGCAGGGCCAGCTCAATCCTGCCATCCACGATCCGGACCGGGTAGTAGCGCAGACGCCGGGTCCTCGTGAGCCGCCTGGCCTCGGCCTTCTTGCCGGGCGGGTCCACCTTGGGCTCCAGACCGCTCGAAGACCATGTCGGGTGATATCGCCCGTCCGCGTCGAGGCCACCGGTCGTCGGCATCTGGACGGTGTCGCCGGTCCCGAGATCGAAGCGGCCTTCGTGGAGCGGACACGACACGATGCAGCCATCCAGCGTGCCGATGGATAACGGCGCGCTCATGTGCGGGCACCGATCGTCCGTCGCGACAATCCCATCGGGCGTATGCGCCAGGAGGAGGTCCAGGTCGCCTTGCGATACGCGGACAAGGGCTCCGACGGGCAAGTCGTTGGTGTCCAGGAGACTGACATAGGGGGCGCCGGCAGTCCCGATCGCCTGGAGCGGGGCTGGGTACGGCGCGGCGGCAGGCATCTCAGCCTACGGGTACCGGGGCAGCCGCAGCCGCCTCGCCCATCGTCGTGCGCAGGGGAATCTCCTTCAGGGCCAGGGCCGCAATGAGGGCGAGGATCGTCGTCACCACACCGACCTGGAAGGTAGCAGCGGCGGCAATCGAGAACGCCTGGTGGATTCCGTCGACGATGGCCGGGATCAGCGGCTCGACCACGGACCGGAGGGCGGCCGGCACGGTGTTCAGGATCTGGGCACCCAGGTCGCCGCCCACACCCACGAGATCGTCCAGCGATCCTGCCCCGGCCGACGCGAACTGGTCCACCGCCTCCTGCGGCAGCCCGGCCGCGCTCAGCTGAACCGGGATCTCCTCGATGAACCGAGATCCAAAGACCGTGCCGGTGATCGCCAAACCCACGGATCCCCCGATCTGGCGAAAGAAGGTCAGATTGCTGGTCGCCACTCCGAGCTGGCGAAACGGGACCGCGTTCTGGACCACGATCGTGAACACGGACAGGGTGGGCCCGATGCCCACGCCGGCCACGAACATCCAGAGCCAGATTGTCGGCAGTTCGGTGTTGGCTTGGAGCTGCGACATCAGGACCAGGCCGATCGTCATGACCACCAGGCCAAACAGGATGACCGGCCTGTAGCGCCCGGTCCGCGAGACCAGGATGCCGGCCACGATCGAACTGATGATCAGCCCGCCCAGGAGCGGCAGGATCTGCAGACCGGAGTCGCGCGCGCTCGAACCGGCGACCACCTGGAACCAGCGGGGCAGGAACACGATCGCGCCAAAGAACCCGAAGCTGATCAGGAAGGTCGACACGATGGCCGAGGTGTAGATCCGATTGCCGAACATGTCGAGCGGAATGATCGGTTCCTTCGCCCGCGACTCGATGAACACGAAGACGGCGCCGAGCAGCAGGCCGGTCCCGATCAGGCCGCCGACTTCGGGCGTCGCCCAGTCGGCGCTCTGCTTGTTCGTCAGCCCAATGAGCAGGGTGCTGATGGCGACCGTGAACACCGCCGCGCCGAGGTAGTCCAGGTTGCGGGTGGCATCCAGCCGCTTGATCGTGGGCAGGAGTCGCGCGATCACGACCAGGCTCACGATGCCGATCGGGATGTTGACGTAGAAGATCCAGTGCCACCCGACGGTATCGGTGAGGAAGCCGCCGGCGAATGGCCCGACCACGGAGCTGAGACCGAACACGGCCCCGAACAGGCCCTGGTACTTGCCGCGTTCCTGGGGAGTGAACAGGTCGCCGATCACCGCGAGCGAGATCGGAAAGAGCGCCCCCGCCCCCAGGCCCTGGATGCCGCGGAACAGGATCAGCATCGCCATGTTCTGCGAAAGTCCGGATAGGGCCGAGCCGATCAGGAAGATGATCACGCCGATCATCAGCAGCGGCTTGCGGCCGTAGAGGTCGGACAACTTGCCGTAGAACGGGACGGTGATGGTCGAGGTCAGCAGGTAGATCGTGAAGACCCAGTTGTAGTACTCGTTGCCACCGAGGTCGGTCACGATCCGCGGCAGCGCGGTCCCCACGATCGTCTGGTCGAGTGCCCCGAGGAACAGGGCGAGCATGACCGCACCGAGAATCTCGAGCTTGGCGCGCTGACTCAGGCCGATGGCCGGGTCATCCTCGATCGACGGCGTGCTCGCGCCGGTCCCAGCCGGGAATGATTCCATGCGAGTTGAGCCCCTTCCCTCCTGGCAAGCCGCGATCGAGCGAGAGTCGACGGAAACGGTCGGCCGGCGGGCCTATTCTGTCACTGTCAACAGCAGAATGCGTGCGAGGCGCAACCGTGCGATTTGCCCTTCAGATCGAGCCCCAGCAGGGGTTGAGCTATGGCGAACAAGTGGCCGTCGCCAGGCGCGCCGAAGCGAACGGGTTCGAGACCTTCTTTCGTTCGGATCACTATGCGAGCTTCCCCGGACCGGCCGGCCTGCCGACCACCGATGCGTGGGCCGTGCTGGCCGGCCTGGCCCGCGATACGGATCGGATCGGCCTTGGGACCCTGCTCTCGCCGGTCACGTTTCGGCACCCCGGCAACCTGGCCAAGGTGGCGACGACCGTCGACGAGATGAGCGGCGGGCGGCTCGAGGTGGGGCTGGGAGCCGGCTGGAATGAGTTGGAGCATCGCCAGCTCGGGATTCCGTTTCCGCCCATCGGAGACCGTGCGGACCTGCTTGAAGACCAGCTCGCGATCCTGCTTGGCCTGTGGGGCGAACCCGACGGCTGGTCGTACGCCGGCCGCCACGTCTCCATCGCCGAGTCGAAATTCTGGCCCAAGCCGGTGGATGTGCCAGGCCGCCCCAGGACGCCGATCGGCACGGCTCGACCGCGAATCATCGTGGGAGGTGGGGGGACGCCGCGCTCGTACCGGATCGCGGCGCGCTACGCCGATGAATTCAACCTGTCATCCGCGTCGGGTCCGGACAGGGTACGTGAGGTTTGCGCCGCGCTGGATGCCGCGTGCCAGGCGATTGGCCGCGATCCAGCGAGCCTGACCCGCTCGGCGATGATCGGCGTACTGGTCGGGCGCAACGAGAGCGAAGTGAAGGACCGACTCGCCGCCACGGTCGAGGCGCTGGGCTCGACCGACGACGCCGACGACTGGCTGGCCGAGCGCGAGCGTCGCTGGGTCACGGGGACGCCCGACCAGGCCCGCGACACCGTCAAGCGGATGGCCGACGCCGGCCTGGAGCGGATCATGCTGCAGGACTTCCTGCCCCGCGACCTCGACATGATCGACGTGATGGGCGAGGTTCTCATCGGCCAGGTCTGACCGTGCCGTTGGTGCGCCCGACTCGAGCCTTGCATGTGGCGGGCGATCGCTAGCGCTCGTCGCGCGGACCCTCGGCTCGGCGCGACTACGGGCGGACCCTCGGCTCGGCGCGACTCCGGGCGGACCCTCGGCTCGGCGCGACTACCAGTCGACGGCAGGCACTGAGCGGCTCGATATTGACCTCTATCTGATCGGGTCGCGACTGGCAGTCGCGACCCGAGGTTGACGAAGCGATCTGCGACGCGCTCGGTGCCCGGTGTCGACTCACGGGCGCGGATCGAGCCGAGCGGAGCGGTCAGGCCGCAGGCAGCCCGATCAGGCTGCCGCGCCGCCCGTCTGCCTGCCGCGCCGCCCGTCTGCCTGCCGCGCCGCCCG
>JANNQZ010000374.1:0-4167 GCA_031401015.1 Chloroflexota bacterium
CCACCACGCGGCGCCGGGTCATGTCCGCCCGGCGCTTGCTGGTTGTTGGGATCCTCGCGCTGTTGGCCAGCGGGAGCGCTGGGTTCGTGTGGTATGCCCAGCCCAACCGCTGCTGCCGGAGGCGTGGCACGCGCTGACGCCGGCCCCCGGGGGCGACGTTGATGTCGGGGCAGACGGCCGGATCACCTACGCTCCCATTGGCGCGACAACGGGGCTGGTGCTGTATACGGGCGGCAAGGTTCCGGCGGTGGCCTACGCGCCGGCGGCACGGGCTATCGCGGAGGCCGGATTTCTCGTCGTCGTGGTGACGGCCCCGTTCAACCTTGCCATCCTCAACGTCGACGCGGCCCAGGCCGTGATCGACGACCACCCGGAGATCGAGATCTGGGCAGTGGGCGGACACTCGCTCGGCGGGGCGGCCGCGGCGATCTTCGCCAACGGACACCCGGGTGCCATTGATGGCTTGATCCTGTGGGCCGCCTACGCCTCCGAGGACCTGTCCGATGATGCGATCCGCATTCTCAGCATCCATGGATCACTCGACGCCGGTGCGGCGGCCTACACGGATCCGGCCAACGTCGCACGGCTTGGATCATCCGCCCGTTTCGAGGTGATCGCCGGTGGGAACCACGAGGGCATGGGCTGGTACACCGGTCAACCCAACGACCCTCCGGCAACGATCACACGCCAGGAGCAACAGGATCGGATCGTGTCGGCCAGCGTCGAGCTGCTGCGCTCGCTGGCGCCATCCTCCAACCCGTAGTTCCGGGCCGCGCGATCAGCCCTGTCGTGCTGCGCGGGTTGCAGCCACTCCGTCGCGGATCCGGGCGATCGGGACAGTCGCGGCCGCAATCCCGCCGATGACCAGGACCACGCCGAGGAGCTGCGTCCCCGACGGCGCCTCCCCGAGCAGGATGATGGCCAGGACGATCGTCATCACGGGCTGGGCGAGCAGGATGATCGAGGTGATGATTGCTGGCAGCCGCGGCAGCGAGATCGAGATCAGCAGATAGCCGATCGACTGCGACGTCAGCCCCAGGAGGGCGAGCCAGGCCAGGCTCTCCAGCGGTGGCGCCGGGTCCAGGTCGCCGCCAACGAAGCCCACGCCCCCGGCGACGAGGGCGACGACCAGCGTGGCCGCGGCCACGGGTCCGGCGGGTCGCCGGGGATCTCGTGAGCCGCGGCGAATGACCAGCAGATAGCCCGAATAACAGATGGCCGTCCCGATGCCCAGCACCACCCCCAGCGCGGGGTTGGCCCCATAGGCATCCTCACCGATCAGTCCCGAGATGAGCACGACCCCAAGGATCACGATCGGGAGCGCCAGCAGGGTGGAACGTGACGGCCGCTCCCCGAGGAAGAGCCAGGCGACGATTCCGACGATGATGACCTGGAGATTGCCCAGGACCGTGCCAAGGCCCGCACCGACCCATTCGATGGAGTGGTGCCACAGCATCAGGTCGCCCGCAAAGAAGAGGCCTGCCAGCGCCGCGATCCGGATCGTGGCTGACGGCAGCCGCCCGAACCTGCGCCACTCGGCAACGCCCACCAGCACGAGCAGCGGCAGCCCAAAGACGGCCCGATAGAACGTCCCGGTGGATGGCGACACCTCCGCAAACCGGTAGAAGATGCCCGAACACGAGATGAACGCGGCACCCAGAAACGCGGCGAGTCGCGGCCGGCGCGCGAACCAGTCGAGGATCTGGAGCAGAGAGCTCAGACCTGGCTGCCCTTCGTGGGAAGGCCGACAAACCGCAGTCCAAGCTCCTCGTACTGGCTGGCTTCGGGCGCCGACGGAGCGTCGAGCATCAGGTCGGTCCCCGACTGAGTCTTCGGGAATGCCATCACTTCGCGGATATTCGTCTGCCCGGCGAGGAGCGCGGCCCACCGATCGATCCCAAGCGCGATCCCACCATGGGGCGGCGCACCAAACTCGAACGCGTCCAGGACGGCTCCGAACTTCTCGCGCATCGACTCCATCGTCTGGCCCTGGAGCAGGAACGATCGTTCGAGCAACTCGCGCCGATGGATCCGGATCGAACCGCCTCCAAGCTCCCAGCCATTGAGCGCGAGATCGTACTGGAGGGCGCGAGCCTGCCCGGCAGGGTCGCCTGACGATGGCCGCGCTGGATCCCCGGACGTGGTGGCCAGCAGCACCTCGTCCTCGGGGAGCACCCCGCTGAACGGGTTGTGGGTCGCATCCCATCGCCCACCTTCGGAGTCCCAGTGGTACATCGGGAAGCGGTGAACCCAGACATAGGCCAGCACCGTCGGATCAGCCAGGCCGAGGCGCGCTCCGAGTTCCACGCGGAGTCGCCCGAGCACGTCCGCCGTAATGTCTGCGGCATCGGCGACGATGAGAATCAGGTCGCCCGCGGCGGCGCCAGCCTGCGCAACCAGCGCACGCTTCGTTCCATCGGACAGGAACTTGGTGATCGGCCCCTTGACGTCCCCGTCCGGCTCGAGCCCCAGGTATGCCAATCCCCTCGCACCAAACCGCTTCGCGCGTTCCGTCAGCTCATCGATTTCTCGCCGCGTCAGCCCTGCCATCCCGGGCGCCACGATCGCCTTGACTCGCCCGCCCGCCGCCAGCGCCGCGTCGAACACGCCGAACCCCGAGTTCGATGTCCCGTCTGGCCCCACGAGCGCAGGCGCCAGGTCAACCAGCTCCATCCCGAAGCGGATGTCCGGCTTGTCTGACCCGAAGCGCTCCAGTGCCTCGGCAAAGGTCAAGACGGGGAAGGGGGTCTGCTGGACCGGCCGATCGGGAACGGTCACCCGGGAAACCTCGACCGTCATGGCCTCCACGAAGCCCATGACGGTCGCCTCGTCGACAAAGCTCATCTCGAGGTCGAGCTGGGTGAACTCGGGCTGGCGATCGCCGCGCAGGTCCTCGTCACGATAGCAGCGGGCGATCTGGAAGTACCGATCGATTCCGCCGACCATCAGCAGCTGTTTGAGCTGCTGGGGGCTCTGCGGCAGGGCGTAGACGCTCCCGGGCTGGAGCCGGCTCGGCACGATGAAGTCACGGGCTCCTTCGGGCGTGCTCTTGATCAGCGTCGGGGTCTCGATCTCAATAAAGCCGTGGGCGTGGTGGACCTCGCGGATCGCCTGCACCATCCGGCTACGCAGGAGCAGATTCCGCTGCATCGGCTCGCGCCGGATGTCCAGGTAGCGGTACTTCAGGCGGACGCTCTCCTCAACCGAGGCGTCGGGGTCGTTGATATAGAAAGGCGGGGTCTTCGCCTCCGATTCGATCGTGAGCGCCGACGCCCGAAGCTCGATCGCTCCAGTCGGCAGCTTCGCGTTCACCGTTCCCGGCAGTCGCGGCGCGACCTGGCCAGCCACCGTGATCACGAACTCAGGGCGCACACGACTCGCCGTCTCGAGCACCGCCGCCGGTGCATCCTCACCGTCGATCACGACCTGTGTGATCCCGTGCCGGTCGCGCAGGTCGATGAAGATCAGCCCACCGTAGTCACGTCGGCGATGCACCCAACCCGACAACCTGGCGTTCGTGCCCGCCTCGGCCTCGCGCAACTGGCCGCAGGTGTGGGTCCGGTACGGCGTGGCAAGACTCGGGCGATCGTAGGTCATGGCCGCCGTATGGTAGTCGACCGGAAGCCGCTCAACGGTCGAACGCCTACAGAGGGATCGTCGGGTTCGCGGCACCCGCAACCACCTCGAAGTCGCGTCGGTCGCTACCCGCCGGTGCGGGTCAACCCTTCCTCGACCGGCTGGTCCAGGGGCATCACCCGCCTGCGTCGATCATGTATCTGGTCGTGGATCTCGGCATGGCTGCGGGCATCGAGCGGATCGCCCGGCAGGTGCGAGTGCCCGTTGCGGGCATCCTCGACCACAAACGGCATTCGTTCCGCGAAGAGGACCGCGAAATATTCGACCAGGTCGGGATCGAACTGCACGCCGGCGTGGCGGCGCAGCTCCTGCAACGCGGCCTCATGTGTAATAGCCGCCCGGTACGGCCGACCGGTGACCATCGCCTCGTAGGCGTCGGCGATGGCCACGATCCGCGCTCCCACCGGGATCTCCTCGCCGGAGAGGCCATGCGGGTAACCGCGGCCGTCAAACCACTCGTGATGATGGAGCCCGATCGTGGCCGCGTCGCGCAGGGCGCCGGCCTGCTCCAGAACCACCTGCCCGATCTTG
>JANNQZ010000375.1:0-3501 GCA_031401015.1 Chloroflexota bacterium
GCAGGAGCCGCGTAATCAGCTGCTGGAGCTGGAATGTCCCGAGGATTGAGTCGGGCGTGGCATCCGCGGCGGGCGTGAGGACGCCGGCAATGAGCGTCGTGATGAGCTGGCCGAAGATCGTGACCAGCAGCCACACGCCAAACCCGATCAGCGCCGCGGTGGCGGCGCGCCGAACGACCACGGACAGCAACAACCCGAAAGCCAGCCAGACCGCGACATACAGGAAGGTGACCCCAACCCACGCGATGAGCCGAACGAGCTCCGGCGGGCGCGGCACGACCCCAAGGCGGAGCATGCCGAAGCCTGCAATCAGGACGATCACCGACACGAGCACCAGCCCGATCACAGCCATGCCCGCGGCAAATTTGCCGTTGATCACGTCGTCACGATGGATCGGCTGGGCCAGGAGGCGCGGAAGCGTCCCTTCCGACCGCTCACCATTGACCGAGTCGAATGCAAACGCCAGCCCGAGCAGTGGCGCCACGATCCCGACGAACGAGTCAACCCGCAGGATGGCGATGTCCGGGGAGCCGAGCGTGAAGAGCGCCAGGAAGACGGCCGCGGCGCCACTGGCTTCTGGGGCGACCGCCCGGATCTGGCCGGCTGCAAAATACAAGGGAATGGCCGCCGCGAGCCCGAGCACGAGCAGCAGGACGATGAACCGGACACTCAGCAGGTGGTCGCCGAACTCCTTGGCTGCGACCACCCGCCAGCCGGCGCCAGGGAGGCTTGCACGGAGTGCCTTGATTGCCGCGCTGTCGACGGCGGGCGCCGCGGGTGCCGGCGCGAGTCGAGGCTTTGGCTTCAACGGGCGCCGGGGCCGAGGCCGGGGCTTGGCGATCTCGGTCATGCGGCACCCCGCAACACGGCGGCCCGGTAAATATCATCAAGCGATGGCACGATCGGTTGGATCGTGGTTAGGCGGAGGCCCTGCTCGACCGCCACCACGAGGACCTCCTGGCGCACGCGGGCTTCGGCCTCGGACGGACGGACGATGAGCCGCCACGCTCCGTGACGCGCGGCTGGCGGCGAAACGGATTCGACGCCGGAGAGGCGACCGAAGACTTCTCGAGCGCGATCCACCTGTCCGTCATCGGTCAGCTCGAGACCGACCTCGACCGTAGCCGCCCCGTCGCCAAAGGAAGAGGCCAGTTCATCGACGGTCCCCTGCCCCACCATCCGGCCGGAGGCAAAGATCCCGATCCGGTCGCACACGGACTGGACCTGGGTCAGCAGGTGACTCGACAGCAGGATCGCCAGACCACGCTCGTGGACCAGGGCGCGGAGCAGGTCAAGGATCTCGACGACACCGAGGGGGTCGATGGCGGTCGTGGGCTCATCGAGGATCAGCACATCGGGGGACTTGACCAGGGCATCGGCGATGCCGAGCCGCTGGCGCATCCCGCGCGAGTAGGTGTCGACCATGTCGTCGGCGCGATCGTCAAGTCGAACCTGGACGAGAACCTCCTGCATCGCCGACTCGGCCGCCTCACCGCGCAGGCCGTTCAAGCGAGCCGTATAGCGCAGGTTCTGACGCCCTGTCATGCCGCCATAGAACCCGACGGCATCGGGCAGGTAGCCAACCCGGCGCTTGACCAGCCTTGGCTCCCGGGCGGGATCAAGGCCCAGCACGCGCGCCTCACCGCCGGTCGGCTCGGTCAATCCGAGCAGCATCAGGATCGTGGTCGTCTTGCCCGCCCCGTTCTGGCCGAGCAGCCCAAAGATCTCGCCTGGAAAGACCTCGAGGTTCAGGTTGTCGACGGCCGTCAGCGAGTCGTAGCGCTTGGTCAGGCTCCGGGTCCGAATGACCGGCTCGCCGGTCATGGCGGCCCGGCTCACCTGCGGCCGTATTTGCGGAAGGTCCACCACAGACCGGCCAGCACTAGGGCGATCAACCCGACACCGACGGCACCCCACAACAGCGAGGTCTCGATCGTGATCCGCATCTCGGCCGAATCGTTGGCCAGATCTGATGACGCCCGGAAGGTCGTCACGTAGTCCCCGGCGATCGCGTCGGTCGACGGAGTGAGGTGCGCTGTGACCTGGACCCCCTCGGCGCTGGCCGGCACATCGACGGTCTCAGGCTCGAACGTAACTGTCCAGCCGGTCGGCGCCGTGGCGGCGAGCGTCACGCCCTCGACCGTGGCGGTGCCATTGTTTGTGAGCAGCAGTGAGAGATCCGTCACCGAACCCGCCGACGCGTTGGCGCTCAGGCGTCCGTCCGGCGTGGAGAGATTGAGTTCGTATCGCCCCGTGACCTCCGCAACGAGGTCGATGGAAGCTGTTCGATCGCCACTTGTGGCGTCCACGCGGATTGGATAGAGGCCGGCTGCCACGCCGAATGGAGCCGATGCGGTTACCGCGATGCCGGTCGTGCTGCCGGCTTCAACCAGGGTGGTGGCGGCCTGCGCTTGTGCCGTGAGGTTTGCTTCCACGGTCCATCCCTCTGGACCGATGGCCACGGCTCCGACCTGCAGGTCGTCGGGCGTGTCATTGCCGAAGGTCAAGTTGAACGTGAAGGTGGCGTCAGCCGAATTCCGAAGCTGGGGGAAGTCCGTGGTCAGGGTCACTTCGCCGGCGGCGGTCGCGGTCACCCGGAGATCAACTGGGAGGCTGGCCGTGGAGCCATCGCTCGTGGCGCGCAGCGTGATTCGCTCCGTACCCGATGGCGCGTCGGCGGGCACCTGAACGTCCAGGGTGACCGTGGTCGGGTCCGTCGGCGCTTCCGTTGTACCGGCCCCGGCCGCGTAGACGCTGTTGACCAGGAAGCCGCCGCCACGGATCGTGGCCGTCCAGCCGGTCGGGACCCCATCCACCGTGAGATCCACCCGCCCCGGGCTGATCGTTCCGATGGAGATGTTCAGCCCCACCTTGGCTCCCGGGGCCACCTCGATCGCCGGGAACGGCGTGGTCAGCGTGACGGGGTTGAGCGCGAGCGCGACCGGCGCCGCCGCGAGCAGCGCCGCGAGTCCCAGGAACCCTGCGGCCATCCCGAACCTCGCCGTCCGCAGTCGAGCCATCCGTACCATTGTCACGCTCACCCTCCTCGGTCCACACTGGCGTCCCATCGTTCCGACGGGGCGGATTTTGCCGGCAAATCATCGCTGATTCAACCAAACTTCGATGAAGAGACCGCAACCGTTTGACGGGTCCGGCCGACTCGTGCATACTCCCCGAGTAACCCGTCTGACGCAATTGCCCGGTTAGAGCGCCCAATCCGCGTTCCCGGTCATCATGCGAGACGCCACAGAACTTTCGCTTCGAGCCGACATACGGCTGATCGGAGCGAGCCCCGGCCGCGCAGCCGATCGCTCATTGTCGTGATGACGGCGCGCCAGAAAGCAACGAAACGCCAGACCATGATGTCACGTTCCACCCAATCGTCCGTAACCGGACGCGCCTCGGCCATGCGCCGACTTCGTCGCCGAGCGTCGGCGACAGCGCAGTTCTACTGTGCTACCAACGGCTGCACGAGCTACCTCGATCTGGACCCGCTCGACC
>JANNQZ010000376.1:0-7439 GCA_031401015.1 Chloroflexota bacterium
TGTCGGTCATGTGGCTCTCCGGTGTGTCGCGGGAGCGTACCACCGCCCCGCGCTAGGGCCCGTGCGCGGGGCCCAACCGGGTCGGCACACGGCGGGGCGGGCGCACCGCGGTCGCACCGCGGTCGCGCCGGGCCGGACCGGGACGGACCGGGCCGGGTTTTGCCAACTGCTGCGGTGGCGACCCTTAGCGCGAACCCGGGACGGATCCGAGCATGGATCGGGCGAATCTGCCCCGATGTTCGCCCAAACGACCGGCGAGGGCTGCATATGGGAATACCGGCAGCGGTGCCGTCGAGCTAGTGACGTCCCGGACAGCGTATGGGAAGAACTCGATCGGCTCGGGTGGGACGGAGTGGAGCCGCCGCCCACAGGCCCCGGCGGTCAGCCGCCCACAGACTGCTAGGGGAAATCGCCAAGTGCGATGTTGTCTGCGCTGCCCTCGACTCGCTCATCGGCGGGCTGGTGCCCGGTCACCTATGGCCCCGGCGGTCAGCCGCCCACAGGCACCGGCGGGCAGCCGCCGCCCACAGGCCCCGGCGGTCAGCCGCCGCCCACAGGCCCCGGCGGTCAGCCGGCGGCCGCGGTCTCGGACTTCACGACGATGCCGGGACCCCGGTACTGCGCGGGCAGGCCGGCCGCCTCGGCCGACGTGTAGCCGGGACCGGCCAGGGAGCCGTCCCCCTCGAAGAAGTCGGCGTAGCGCTCGCGGTGGGTCGCCGCATACGCGAAGACCGCCGCCACGCCCATCGCTCGCAGCTCCGGGTGGTCGTTGAGGATCCGGGTCAGGTCGTAGCCGTTCGATCGAAGCTCCAGGAGCTGGCGCACCGTCAGGCGCGAGTTGTAGCAGAACGGCTCGCCATTCATGACGAGCGGATCCTGCTGGACCCATTTGATGGTCACGCTCAGCCGCCCTTGTACAGGAACTGCCCGAGGGCGTTCCGCTTGCGCGCGTCACCGGCCAGCCGGCGGTGCCATCGATAGACCGTGACCATGGCATCGAGGGCGGCATCTGCAGCGGGAAGCTCGCCCGGAGCAAGGACGCTCGGGAGCGCGGCGCGGAGGCCGTCGCACAGCCGGACCAGGTCGTCCATCGAGACCTGCCGACGACGATAGACCGGCGCCGTCATATCGGCGTATTCGGAGGCGGACAGGGTGTCGCCAATAGCCACCGCCAATGCCACGCGCTCGGCCAGCAACTCGGCGTCGCGCAGCAGGTGACGCTGCCCGGCATCGTCGAATCGCTCCCGGATCGTCGGGTCGGCATCGATCGCGACAAGGAGGGCGCGAGCGGCGAGTCGGGGTGCGCTCGCACGGATCCGCTCCGCGGCGGCCGGTGATCCGGCGGTCAGGTCAACAGGCGGCAGGCCCAGGCTGGGGTGGCTCACGAGGGGTGAGTCTAGCGTGGAGAGATGGACGCCGCAGCGGGACCGCATCGGACGGACACATCCACAACGTCTGTGCTGATCGAGGCGACTCCAGGTGGTCCGTCCGGCGTCAGGTCGCCAGGTGCGCCGCCGGTCGCCCGCCCAGTGGCGACTGATGTCGTCCTGAAGCGCAGGTTCGCGACGAACCCCTCGTGGTGGGGGTCGACTTCCGGCGTATCCCGCAGGAAGTCGGCGGTGTTCACGTTCACCTGTGTGAGAAGTGCGTTTCAGACGCGCATTACGACGGGCGTGCCGGCCACCCGTCCCGCAGTCGCCGTCTGCCACCTGACGACGCAGGGAACGGGACGCTCCCCGAACGAATGCCGCAGCGGGCGTCGTGGACGGCCGGACCCGGCGGACGGCGCGGACACCACCCGAGATGCCGGGGGCCGCAGACTCCCACGCTACGATGGGACGATGACGGATCCAACGACCGACGCACCATCGCCGACACCTGCGAAAGTCCCCGGGGAGCGCCGGCTGGCCCACCCGCCGTCCGATCGCTATCGCGGGGCTGTGTCACCGACCGCCGCCGCGAGCCCGCCCGCCACCCCGGACCCGGCCGCGTCGGCGTCCCGTGGCCGAATCTTCGGGTTCATGGCCGCCGACGGTGGAGCGGTCGCCATCATCATCTTCGGTGGGGTGCTCGCCCTCTCCGGAGGGCTGCTCGTGATCGCCGGCGTCATCGGCTGGGCTGTGGCGGCCACGCTGCGCGCCGGGGCCGGCTCGCATATGTCACGCGGGGCACGCGTCAGGTGGGCGGTCGGCCTGGCCGTCCTGTCAATCACGCTCGGGCAGCTTGGCCTGTGGGTCTACGCGCTGACCGAGGGCGGCGTTCTTGGTCCCCTGGAGTACCTTGCGCAGGCGTTCGGCTGGCTGGTGCCCCTCGAACTCATCATCGCCGCGCTGGTCGCCTGGCTGACCGCCCGATGAATGCGACGCCCGGGTTTCGCCGGCCGGTCGAGGCCGACCACGATCGGCTGGTCGGCAAGCTGGATGAATGGTGGGGCGGGCGCAGGATCCACGTCCTTCTTCCGAGGCTCTGGTTGCAGCACTTCACGGGGACGTCGACCATCGCGGAGGACGAGGACGGGACCCCGGTCGGGTTTCTGATCGGCTTTGTCAGCCCGGATCATCCGGACCGGGCCTACATCCACCTGGTCGGGATCAGCCCGAATCACCGGCGGTCCGGACTCGGACGACAGCTGTACGAGCGGTTCTTCGACGATGCGAGGGCCGCCGGCGCGCGGCATGTCTCGGCGGTCACCTGGCCGGGCAACCACGCGTCAATCGCCTTTCATGGCGCCATGGGCTTCGCGATCGCCGACGGGGCCGGCACGCAGCGCTTGTACGGCACGCCGGCCTTCCCCGACTACGACGCCGAGGGCGACGACAAGGTGGTCTTCAGCCGGGACCTGTGACCGCGTCCGGCGTCAATTGCTCGTGCAGCAGCCGGCCGAAGCGCGCGACCTGGGCCTCGGGCGGGACCGCGGCGAGCCAACGGGCGAGCAACGCCTGGCCCTCGGCGTAGACGAAGACGTAGGTGCGCCAGAGCGGGTGCTCGATGAACTCCATCCGCTTCGAGGCACTGGCCGGGTCGTACCGTCCGACCTCGCGGAGGTAGCTCAGGACGTCGTCGCGCGACTGACCATCAGCGTGCCGCAGGATGGCTGCGTTGCCGCGGATGGCCGACAGCGCTTCGCGGTGCGTCGCCAGCCGGACGGTCAGGCCGGCCGCCTCGCGAGCGGCGGCGGGGTCCCCCGCGAGCGCGAGCCCGGCACGGCCGTACAGCTCGACAAGCAGGCCCTCCTCTTCGTCGGGCGGCACGGCGAAGCGCCGGCCGAGGTCGGCTAGACCCGCGCTGATGAGGCACTCCGGCGTGTTGATCAAGAGGATCGAGGCCTCAAGGCGCCCCGCCCCATCCACCAGGTCCGCCTCCTTCCACGCGTGCTCCAGATGGTGGCCCGGGAAGGTCTGATGGGCGACCGTGTGGACGAGGCTCGCGGCCCGGATCGGCAGGTCGGTGTTGATGTCGACCCGCGATCGGCGCCCGCCGTCGAACCAGTTGTAGGCGGACCATGGCTGTCCCGACACGAGCGAAATCCGGAGATCCTCGCCCTCTGGCAAGCCGAACAGCGAAGACGCCCGCGCCCGGAACCGTTCGACGAGCCACTCGGCGACAGACGCGACCCGGTCGACCGGGATCTCGAACCGCGCATCCCAGGCCTCGAGCCGCTCGCTCAGGGGGGCGCCGCCCGGCAGCAGCGCATCGATTGCTGCGGCGGCAGCGACAAACTCGGTGTCCGGGCGACGCGGCGGCGCGAAGGCGATGCAGCGTTCGACGTGGTCGAGATATGGCAGGGGTTGGCCGGCAAGCGCCGCGGCCTGGGTTTCAAGCGCGACGAGCTGAGCGGCCAGCCACGCGCGACGGTCCGGTTCGGCTACCCCGGCAGCGAGGCGATCCCGCAAGCCGGCGGCGTCATCGCGAAGCCGGGCCGGGGCGCGGAGCTGCTCAAGGTCAACCTGGGCCTTGAGCTCGGCCGGCCCGAAGTAGCCGTCGACCAGCCCGGGGATCCGCTGGTCCAGGCGGAGTGCCAGCAGCAGGTAGTCCCGCGCGATCGGGTCGGGCGGCGGGACCAACCGGGCGCCACCGACTGCGGGGATCCAGTCGTCCCGTCTGACGGCGCCGGTCACCGCTGCATTCGATCGGGCCTGGGTGCCCGAGGGCCGTCGTGATCGAGATGCTGGTCGGCGCGGCGGCGGGCATCGGCCAACCGTTCGGCGAGACCCGGGTCTGGGGGAAGGCCGTATTGATCCGGGGCACGGTCTGGGGCAGGCGCCGCCTCCGGGCGACCCGGACCAACACCACCGGTCTCGCCCACAAAGGGCATCGCCTTGCGTTCGATGGCATCGAGACTCATGCACAGGGCGGCGGTCTTCTGGTCAGCCACCTCGCGCACGTAGGCGGCCTCCTCGTCGGGCGTCATCGGGCGGCCGCGGACGATCCCCTTCGGCTTGCCGACCATCAGCCAGGCGAGGTGGTAGCGATCCATGCTCCCCCACGCCGTCGAGAGCAGGTCATCCGAGCGCTGAAGCCAGACCTGGAGCCCACCGAGCGACGGGTTGGCGGCCAGACGCTGGCCCTCCTCGACGAGCTGGCGCGTAGCGGCAATGACCTCGTCGCGGGTCATCTGTCGGCCACGGCGCCTTCGCTGCCCATGGCGCCGGCCACGTGGACCTCACCGCGGATGAGCATCTCGCGATCGTCCCGGGCTTGCCGCGTCCACGGCCCGGGCACCCCCGTGCCGATCGGGCGGCCCTCGAAACTGGTCACCGGCAGGACGCCCGCAACGCTCGACGACAGGAACGCCTCATCGGCGGCGATCAGATTTGCGGGCGTCAGCCGAGCCTCGACGGGGCGGAGCCCGACGCGGCCTCCCCAGGCGAGCAGCCAGGATCGGGTCGTCCCGGACAGGATCGCGCAGTCGAGCGACGGCGTGGCGAGCTCGGTGGCGCCGTCCGCGGCGCGCCTGACCAGGAAGATGTTGGCGGTCGTGCCCTCGGACAGATGGCCGTCAAGCGTCAGGAACAGCGCGTCATCCGCTCCGGCTCGCCGGGCTTCCAGCCGCGCGTAGACGTAGTCCGCACGGGAAGTGGTCTTGAGGCCGACGAGGGGATTGGCCGGATCACGTCGGATCGCTGAGGCAACCAGGTAAAGACCCGCTTCAAGATGGCCGGCGGGCGGTGGGACGACCGGCCAGGCCTGGATCGCGATCGTGGGGGCCACAAGCTCGTCCGGTGGCAGGAGACCTCGGCCGTGAAAGACGCCTCGCGAAACGGTGATGCGGACCGATACGTCGGCTGTGCTCCCCGCGAGACCGTCCGCCGCCAGCAACTCGGCAATCCCGGCCGCGAGCCGGCTTTCGATATCCGCGGGCAGCCCGATCGCCAACCCCTCAGCTGACCGACGCAGACGGGCGACATGCTCCGCCAGTTCGGTCGGGCGTCCCCCGCGAACCCGCAGCGTTTCGAAGATGCCGTCGCCGAGCTGAAAGCCGCGATCGAACGCTGACAGGTGGAGCCCGTCTGCGGGCAGCAGGCGCCCATCGACCCAGACGTGGCCGGGTGCAACGCGGCGATGCGCCGTCATGGCCGTCACGAGATGGCCCGCCGGGACGCCAGGACGGATGCAGCGCAAGGCGCGACCGAGCACACGAGCGAGCGTACGCGGACGTACGTGAGCGACTGCGCGCAGGGCGCAACGCGGCGATGCGCCGTCATGGCGGCCCGGCCTCCAGCGCGCCGATCGCATCGAGTGGCCCGAGAGCCTTGACCACCGTCTCGTTCCACTCCGCCGCCGGGTCGCTCTTCCAGGTGATCCCCCCGCCGACGTGCAGGGTCATGCGGCGACCGTCGGCCACGAACGTGCGGATCAGGATGCTCGTCCCCATCGCACCGTCCGGTCCGATCCAGCCCAGGGCGCCGGTGTAGGGGCCACGCCGAACCGGTTCGAGGTGCTCCAGGATCTCCATCGCGCGGATCTTGGGCGCCCCGGTGATGGAACCCCCGGGGAAGGCGGCGGCGAGCAAGTCGAAAGCGTCGCGGCCCTCGCCGAGCCGACCGGTTACGGTTGAGACGAGATGCTGAACGGAGGCCGTCCGCTCGAGCCGGCAGAGGCGAGGCACCCGGACACTCCCCGGGCGACAGACGCGGCCCAGGTCGTTGCGCAGCACGTCGACGATCATCACGTTCTCGGCCCGATCCTTGGCGCTCGCGAGCAGCTCGCGCGCCAATGCCCGGTCCTCGTCGCGGTCCCGGCCACGGGGCCTCGTACCCTTGATCGGGTCAGTCTTCACGAGACCGTCCGCCGTTACGGAGAGGAACGGCTCCGGGGAGGCTGACAGAAGGGCACGGGGCCGGCCAGTCTCCGGCGAGGGACCCAGATCGAGGTACGCCGAGAAGAGCGACGGATCGCCGGTCCGCAGATGCCGATACGGCTCCCACGGATCACCGTCGAATGGAGCCGCGAGCCTTCGGGTCAGGTTCGCCTGGTAGATGTTGCCACGACCGATGTGTTCGCGGACTGCCTGCACAGCGATCTCGTACTCGGCTCGCGACAGGCTGGAGCGGAAGCGGAGGGGTTCGGCCGCGGTAGGGGGACCCTCCGGACCAGCGATCGCGGGCGTCGACAGGCGGGCGTGGACCGCATCGAGCCGCTCGGCGAGCCGGCGCGTGTTTCCATCCACGGCTCGGCCGGCCAGCCAGGCGTTCCCGGTCCGCCGATCCCATGCGACCACCCAGTCGTGCAGGCCGAGCCGCAAAGGCGGCAGCCCCTGATCGTCGGGCGCGATCGATGGCAGCCGCTCCAGCACATGCCCGAGGTCGTACCCAAGAAACCCGACCAGGCCGCCGGCGAACTGGGGGCTGTCGGGGGAGACAGGAGGGGTCGCATCCAGTCGGGCGAGCAGGCGCCGTCCCACGGCGAACGGGTCCGAGCCGCCCGCAGGAGCCTCCAGGACGGCCAGCGGATCAGCCGCCAGGTAGGTCCATCGAGCGTTCCGACCGGGCCGGGCGCTCTCGAGCAGGGCCAGACCCGGCAGGTCGCGGAAGGCCTCGGCGACATCGATTGGCCGGGCCAGGGCGATCCGTTCGGGTAGCCGACGCACGCGCAACCCGGCCCCGATGTCGGTGCGTGCGGCGGAGGAGTCTGGCTGATCGGGTCCGAAGGGGATCACGCCCGGGATCATACGGCGCCGAGTACAGTCTGCCGGTGCGAGCCCGAGACCTCGGAATTCGACTTGGCCTGGGTGTGCCGGGCCCGCTCAACGCCATCACGGACGTGGCCGGTGTGACCGTTGGCCAGGTCACCCTCGTCCGGGGCGATGGTCCGCTGGTGATCGGCGAGGGACCGGTCCGGACCGGCGTTACCGTCATCAGCCCGCGCGGGTCCGACTCCGTGCGCGAAAGAGTCTACGACGGAAGCCATCGGAACCAAGTCAACCGCGAGCGGACAGG
>JANNQZ010000377.1:0-4097 GCA_031401015.1 Chloroflexota bacterium
CTCGGTCTCATGCCCGGGATGCGCTACGACGAAACGGAAGCGCAGCTGGCGCCAGGAGATCAGCTCGTCTTGCACTCGGACGGGATCGCCGAGGCACACGCCCCGGATCACGCGATGTTCGGGATTCCGCGCCTGCGCGACGTCATCGCCGGCGCCGACGCCGGCGATCGGCTGCTCGGCGAGATCCTGGCCGACCTCGAACAGTTCACCGGTCCGCGCTGGGAACAGGAGGACGACATCACCCTCGTCTCCCTGGCCTGGCACGGGGCTGGATTGCTCACGGAGTTCGAGGTCCCAAGCGAGCCCGGCCGCGAACGCGAGGCGATGGAGCGAGTCGCGACAGCCATCGCGCCCCTCGGCCTTGCGGCGCCGAAGCTGGAAAAGCTCAAGACCGCCGTCGCCGAAGCGACGATGAACGCGATCGAGCACGGCAACCACAACCGCGCCGAGGTGCCGGTTCGCATCACCGCCGTCATCGAGGGTCGTGACCTACTCGTCCGGATCCGGGATGAAGGCGGCGAGCAGGCGATCCCGATCGTGGAGACACCCGACATCGCCGCCAAGCTGGCCGGCGAGCAGTCACCCCGCGGCTGGGGCCTGTTCCTCATCCAGCAGATGGTCGATGCCATCCGGGTGACAACGGACGGCCGCTATCACATCACCGAACTCGTACTTCACCTCGAGGAGACACCGTCATGACCGATCGATTCCGCGCCAGTGTCCAAACCGACGGCGACACCCAGGTCATCGAGTTGGGTGGCCAGATCGACGCCGAGGCTGCGACGACCCTGCTCGACGCATGGGAACAGGCTGCTCCAGGCGCCGCTCGCGTCGTGCTCGACTTCAGCGCCACCGACTACATCAACAGCACGGGCCTGGCGATCATCGTCCAGGTCCTCGCCCGCGCCCGCGCGGCCCACTGCGAGGTGCATGCGGTCGGCCTGACCGACCACTATCGGGAGATCTTCGAGATCACCCGCCTGTCCGATTTCGTGACGCTCCACGCGGACCGCGCTGCCGCACTCGCCTGAGCGACTGCACCCACGGGAGGAGAACACCATGCCGGAGACCGAGACCAGCCTCGAAGTTCGTCGCGCCAGCGCCGTAGCGGCGATCATCACCGTCCGTGGAGAGCTGACCGGGGCGAGCGATGCCGCCCTGATGGGAGCGTACGGGCAGGCCGCCGATCCCTCAACGCGGCTCGTGATCTTCGACTTCAGCGAGCTCGACTACATGAACAGCACGGGCATCGGGCTGTTGGTCACGCTGCTCGTCCGCGCGCAGCGTCAGCGTCAGAAGCTGATGGCCTTCGGCCTGTCCGTCCACTACCGCGAGATCCTGTCGCTGACCCGCCTCGATGAGGCGATCGGCGTCGTGGACAGCGAGGCCGAGGCGCTTGCCGGCGCCTGAACATCGCCTGCCAGGCTTGGCGATGCGGCACCTCCGGCGATCACCGGCGGCGAGCAGGCTTCGCGACGAACAGCAGCCATGTCATCACTCCATACTCGGTCGCGGTGTTCAGGATCCGCGGAGCCCGACCTCGCGAGTATCCGCGGGTACCGCAACGGCTCCGTCACGAGATGCATCGAACGGGTCGTAACGTTTCGCGAACGCGCGGCGGGCAGGATGGGAGTCACCCGCAGCGAGAGGAACCGAGAGATGACCACCAAACCGACCGAGACGACCGCCAAGACCACCACCCGTCGAACCGACGCCGACAGCTGGGCCAGACCGGTCGACCGCCTCGCCGTATCGGACCCGTCCGCCGGTGGCGTCGCCGCGACCGTCACCGGCCGTCGCGCCGCCGGACCACTCCAGGGCTTCGGGCAGATGTGGCAGAAGACGTTCCGCGTTCGCCTGCCGGCCGGCACCGACCTGACTCCGCAGGACGTGGTGGCCACGTGGAAGGCCGAGTTCCCGACCTTCTGGCCAAAGGGCAACACGTTCTACGCCCCTCTGGCTGGGATCCGTCCCGGAGAGGTGGCACTCCTGTCGGTCACGGCCGCCGGACCGGTCAAGCTCCACACGGGCGTCCTCGTCATGTATGCCGATGACGAGGCCTTCACCCTGATGACACCGGAGGGCCACATGCTCGCGTCCTGGATCACGTTCAGCGCGTCGCGGACGGCGGACGGCACCATCGTTGTCCAGGCCCAGGCCCTTGAACGCGCGAGCGACCCGCTGTTCGAGATTGGACTCATGTTCGGCGGTTATCGAGCCCAAAATCGATTCTGGGAAACCACGCTCGCCAACGTTGCCGCGCGGTTCGGCGTGCCGGCCGCCAACGTCGAGACCGAGATCGTCTGTGTCGATCGCCGGCGCCAATGGCGCCATGCCGGCAACGTCCGCTACAACGCCGGGATCCGCGGGGCGATCCATCTCGCCGGGACGCCGCTGCGGTTTATCCGTCGCCGTGACTGATCGGACGGCGTAGCCTTTGTCGATGACGAGTCCGGCGCTCGACGCCATCGTCGTCGGTTCCGGGCCCAACGGCCTGGCTGCCGCACTGATCCTGGCCCGGGCGGGCCGCTCGGTCCGGGTGTACGAGGCGGCGCCGACGATCGGTGGTGGGACACGAACCGAGGAGCTAACGCTCCCCGGGTTCCGCCACGACGTCTGCTCGACGATCCTGCCGCTGAGCGTCGCGTCGCCGTTCTTTCAATCCGTGGATCTGGCCGCGCACGGGGTCGAACTCGTGTATCCCGATGCGCCTCTTGCGCACCCCCTGGACGGCGGGCGCGCCGTCGTGCTCGAGCGCTCGTTCCAGGCCACGGCGGCCAGTATCGACGCAGACGGTCGCACCGGTGACGGCAGGGCGTGGCAGCGTCTGTTCGCGCCGCTCTCACGAGACGCGGCGGAACTGTCCGGGGAGTTGCTGCGGCCGGTAGGACACCTCCCGAGGCACCCTCTGGCCCTCGCCCGCTTCGGCTTGTCGGGGCTTCGCTCCGCGGAGGGTCTGGCCCGAAGCACGTTCCGGGATGAGGGGGCTCGGGCGCTGTTTGGTGGGCTGGCGGCCCATTCGATGGTGCCCATCGGACGCCCAATGACGGCGTCGTTCGGGTTGGTTCTCGGGCTGTACGCGCATGCCGTTGGCTGGCCGTTCGTTCGGGGGGGCACGGCGGCCCTGACCGACGCGCTCGCGGCGGAGATCCGCTCGCTGGGCGGCGAGATCGTTGTGGATCATCGCGTGGACGACATCTCCACACTTCCCGCGGCGCGGGCCGTCCTGCTGGATACGACTCCGCGCGCGGCCGTCGCGATCGCCGGCGACCGACTGCCAGCCCGTACACGCCGCCGGTACGAGGCGTTTCGCTACGGCCCGGGTGTCTTCAAGGTGGACTGGGCCCTGGATGGTCCAGTCCCATGGACCGCGGATGGCGCCCGCCGCGCCGCCACCGTCCATGTCGCGGGCACACTGGAGGAGATCATGCGGTCGGAATCGGATGCGAACGCGGGCCGCCATGCCGAACGCCCGTTCGTCCTGTTTGTCCAGTACGACCCGTGGGACCCGTCACGGGCACCGGCCGGCAAGACCACGGCATGGGCGTACTGCCACGTGCCATCGGGGTCAGACGTGGACATGACCGATCGGATCGAGGCGCAGGTCGAGCGCTTCGCGCCGGGCTTTCGTGACCTGATCCTCGCCCGCTCCACGTGCTCCCCTGCTGAGCTGGAGGCGCATAACGCGAACTACATCGGCGGCGACATCAACGCGGGGGTGGAGGACATCCGCCAGCTCCTCTTTCGCCCGACGGTCAGTCTGGACCCGTACCACGCCGGGCCCGGGCTCTATCTGTGCTCGTCATCGACGCCTCCGGGCGGCGGCGTCCACGGGATGAGCGGCTTCCACGCCGCCAAGTCGGCGCTTCGGCACGAACTCCGCTGACGACGAGGGGGCGATCCGCCCACCCGCTCGAGGAACGGTCGGCGGTCGTTCATGCCGGCGCACCTCCTGCGGCCAGCATCTTCCTGGCTAGTCCGAACTTCCAGCCCGTTTGAACTCGTCAGCGTCCCGATCCCTGTTCAACAACGGCCTGTAGAGGGCTGTTGCGCATGGTGAGATGTAGCCAGAATATGGCTTGACTTGTAGGCCGTCC
>JANNQZ010000378.1:0-5552 GCA_031401015.1 Chloroflexota bacterium
CGAAGTCACCGCCGATCGGCTGGCGGATCCGGTGGCCGTACAGCGCCCGGGTCAGTGGGTAGGTGACCGTGTTGGTGATCGTGCCGTCGTACTTGTGGCGTGCGTAGAGCGGCGCCACGAAGTCGTATCCGCCCTTGAGGATCGGGCCGGCCAGCAGCTCGATCCATTCCGGCACGATCGAGCGCAGGTCCGAATCGACGACGACCAGCGCCTGGACCTCCAGCGCCGCCGCGATCTCGAAGATCGTTCGCAGGGCCGCGCCCTTGCCGCCGACGCCATCGATCTCAGGGTAGGTCAAGCTGACTCGCTGGAGCCTGTTGGTGGGTCGGACCAGGAGGATCTGCTCGATGTAGTCGGGCGGCTCGGTTTCGACCACGACCCGACCGGTCCCGTCGGGCGACCCGGCGTCCGAATTGACGAGCACCGGGTGGAGGTCCGGGAAGTACTGGACCAAGCCTGCCTGGGCCGCGCGGACCACATAGCCGATCGTGGCGGCGTTCTTGAAGCTCGGGATGCCGACCATGATGTCGGCCCGGCCAAGGCGCGCGATCTGCTCCCGGATCGCGGGCGTCAGGACGGTCTTCGGCACCAGTTCACCGTACCACCGCCGCCGGGGGGTGTCCGGCTAGCCGGGGGGGTGTCCGGCGGCCAGCGACTGCCGTGCGCCCATCAGGCGCGCTTTCCGCACATCCGAGCGTGGCTGACCCGCTGAATCGACCGGACCCGCATGAAACGTGGATCGATCGCGCTCAGATGTTTGGAAGATCCGCTTGTGGGACGCGGGCTGGTGTCCGGAGCCGGCGCCCCGGAGCCGGCGCGGCGGCGCGAGGGGCCCCAGCCGCGTCCGCTCAGCGGCGAGGCATCGGTGCCGTGACCCAATCGGGGCTCATGTCGCCCGGCCGGTAGCGGGCATTGGCTGCCTTGAAGCTGAGCCCGGAGAACCCGAGGGCGCGCCACGATCCGATCCAGTTGTCGACGGGTGGCCGGACGAACATGCCGCGGCGAACGAGGTCCGATTCCCGCAGCACGGATTCCAGGATCCGGCGACGCTCAAGGAACGGGACTTCCAGCATCGATTCACCATCGAGCCAGAGCAGGTCGATCGCCACGAACGTGACCGCGTCGTCCGGGCCGAAGGTGCGCGCCTCCCGTTCCGCGGCCATCCGCTGCTGGGCCTCTTCGGCCCGATTGCGGCGGACACCAAGGAGGGCACGGCCAGCGAGCTGGCCGGCCGATGGCAGCTCGTCCATCCCGACATACACGCCGCTCCCGTCGCGCGCCGCGAGCTTGGTCAGGAAGCCGTCGATGACGAAGTGCTCCGCCAGGGCTGCATCGACGAGCGCGGCCACGACGTCGGCATGGCCGTCGATCAGGTCACCGTTCTCGTCCGCGAGGGTCGCGGTGCCAGTCTTGACGCCCGCGCCCGCCTTGACGCCCGCGCCTGCCTTGACGCCCGCGCCCGCCTTGATGGTGGCCAGCGCGCGGACCCCCGTCCAGAGCGGCTCGATGACCGGATTGGGGACGCGCCCCGGGTTTCCGTCACCGAACACCTGGGGCCGCAGGTCTGCAGGGTTGGATCGAGCGTCGGATGGTCCCGGTCCATTGCGGGGTTGGCCGGTCGCTGTCGTCATCGCTTACGACCTCCTGTCGGTGCGCAGGGCGTGTCCCGTGCTAGCGCCGCGCGTCTATCATCGGCCCGTGGCAAGTTCTGTGCCCGCCGGCCTCAACACACCGCCTCGGCGCGGCCTGGCGGGCATGACGCCGAGCGGCCGCGCGATCGTGCCTGCCGCGTGGGCGCTGTACGACTTCGCGAATACGATCTTCTCGTTCGCCGTCGTATCGGGTGCGATCGGGCTCTACCTGGTCAACGATCGGCAATTCGGAGAGCGCGACGGCAACCTCATGTTGTCGCTCGCCGTGGTCATCAGCGTTGGCCTCAATGCCATTGTGTCGCCGATCCTGGGCGCCATCTCCGACCTGGTCGGTCGACGTCTTCCGTTCCTGCTGTTCTTCACGGCGCTGTGCATCGGGACCACGTTCTTCATCGCCGATGTCCCGCCGATCGTCGGGCTGCTGCTGTTCATCGTGGCGAACTTCGCCTATCAGGCGGCACTCATCTACTACGACGCGACGCTCAAGACTGTGAGCCTGCCGGCGTCGCGCGGGACGCTGTCGGGCCTTGGCACCGCGATCGGCTACTGCGGAACGGTGACCGTCGGACTGCTCATCTTCCTGCTCGATATTCCGGTGGAGGACCGGTTCCGGCTGGCCGCGCTCCTGTTCCTGATCTTTGCGATTCCGATTTTCGCGATCGTACGCGAGCCGGCCGGCGCGTCCCGTGGGCGGCTCACGGCGGCCGAGGTTATCGCCTCGTTCGGCCAGCTGCGCCTCTCGATCGCCCATGCACGGGAGGTCCCGGGCCTGGGGCGGTTCCTGGTCGGTCGCTTCTTCTACTCGGATGCGGTCAATACGGTGATCGTGGTCATGAGCGTGGTCATCGTGAAGGTGCTCGGCGTCTCCGAGACGCTGGCCAACGTGATCCTCCTGAGCCTGACGCTGGTGGCGATCGGGATGAGTTTCGTATGGGGCTGGCTGTGCGATCGGCAAGGCCCAAAGCGAACCCTCGTCGCGGTGCTGGTGTCGTGGGCGGTGGGCCTGCTGATCGGTGGTGTCGCCCTCGGATTCGGGCCGGACGGATTGGTGCCGTTCCTGATCGCGGGGGCAATCCTGGGCAGCGGCCTCGGTGGCGTCCAGGTCGCCGACCGCGTCCTGATGGTCCGGCTCTCGCCGCCGGATCGCCTCGGTGAGTTCTTCGGACTCTACGGGCTGGTCGGCAAGGGCAGCCAGGTGATCGGCCAGCTGCTGTACGGGCTGATCATCTTCGTGCTCCTGGTGCCCCTGGGCGTTGGCGCATACCAGGTCGCCGTGCTCAGCCTGCTGGTCACCATGTTCATCGGCCTGTGGCTGATCTGGCCGGTCCGTGACGACTGGGCCGGATCGGGTGAGATTGGTGAGCTGGGCGAGTTGCTTGCAGAGTCAGGGCTCGGACCGGCGGCACCACCGGAACGGTTGACCCCCGGATCGGGGCCGCTGGAGCCTCGATAGGGACTCGTGGTGTGAGGGGCTCGAGGCTCAATATGCTCGCCGCTCGAGATACGACGATCTCGTGGTACGACGTCGTAGCAATGCGCCGGCCGGGCGCGCCGGCCGGGCGCGCCGGCTCGCTCGTCGCAGAAGTCCGGCACAAGTCGGAGTCGATTCCAACCGGGTTGGTCTACGGGTCACGCTGGCTGCCGAATCGGTCGGATATCCCAGGGTGGCTGGTCAATCCAACCTGAATCCGGCCGTTCTTGTCGGAAGTTCCAGCCCGGCTGGTGATGCCGACCGAAGCGTGTCGGTTGCACCAGCCCGGTTGGAACGCGGTCGGACACCAGCTGCAATGCGGCCCGAGGCCCAGATCCCGGCGCGCAGGCTGGACATTACGGCGACCGGCGGCCCACGGCCGGGGCGGTCGGGCCACGGCCACGGCCAGGGCCACGGCCAGGGCCACGGGCGCTACTCCGGATAGCCACCTGGGTGCGCCTGTCGCCATGCCCAGGCCGAGCCGACCATCTCGTCGAGGCCCGGTCGTGCCGGCCGCCAGCCGAGGACCTCAGCGGCACGCGCGGAACTCGCGACCAGGACCGGAGGATCGCCCGCCCGCCGCGGTCCCGTCTCGCACGGGATCGGCCGACCGACGACGGATTCCGCAGCGGCCAGCACCTGGCGAACAGAGAACCCGTCGCCGCCGCCCAGGTTGCACACCAACGGTTCATCTGTCCGCGGGTCACCAGACACGGTGGCGGCCAGCGCGAGCAGGTGCGCCGCGGCCAGGTCTGAGACGTGGATGTAGTCCCGGATGCACGTTCCATCGGGCGTCGGATAGTCGTCGCCAAAGATGGTGACCACAGGGCCGCCCTCCGCGGCGCGCAGGACGTTCGGGATCAGGTGGGTCTCAGGCTGGTGGTCCTCGCCGAGCCTGTCGGTTGCTCCGGCTACGTTGAAGTAGCGCAACGAAACGCTCCGCAAGCCATAAGCGCGGCCGTACCAGGCGAGGGCACTCTCGAACGCCCGCTTCGTCTCGCCGTACGGGTTGATCGGCCGAAGCGGGGCGTCTTCGGGGATCGGCGTCGACTCCGGGTCACCATAGACTGCCGCCGTGGATGAGAACACGACTCGCCCGACACCGGCGGCCCGGGCCGCATCCAGCAGCGCCACGCCGCCGGCCACGTTCTCCCTGAAATACTTCGCGGGTTCCCGGATGGACTCGCCGACCAGCGATCGGGCGGCGCAGTGCAGGATCGCCTCGATACGCGCGGTCTGGAGGAGATCCGCCAGCGCGACCCCGATCGCGTAGGTGCCGGTGTGCAACGTGGCGCCCGGCGGCACGGCAGCGCGATGGCCGGTCGTGAGGTCATCGAGGACGACCACGTCGTGACCAGCATCGAGCAACGCCTGCGCTGAGATCGATCCGATGTAGCCAGCGCCGCCGGTGATCAGGACACGGGTCATGAGCGAACGATACCCGCTAGCGTCGCCGATCCGGCAACCTGACCGGCAGCGCGGCGTCCGCCAGGACCAGGCCCCTTCACGGTTCGTCCCCCAGCATCGCCTGGGCCAGCAGGAGCAGGGTCGGACGTTCATTGAGGCCGGGATCGACGATGACCCGCTCCAGGAGATCGTCCAGGATGCGCCCGAGCCGGGGACCCTGCGGCAGGCCGAGTTCGGTCATCAAGTCGTCGCCATCGATCGCCAGGCCATGCCGGTTCAGGACGACCTCGGCCGCCAGCTCGGCCGCGATCCGGGCCCGCAGCTCATCGAGCAACCCCGCATCAGCGGCCAGCCCGGAACCGAGATTGTCCGCCTCGCGAAGGGCAAGCAGCTCGTCCAGCGCGCCGTCACCCAGCGCTCCGATCTTGCCGATGAACCGTCGGACGGCCGCCTCCGACCAGCCGGACTCGTAGCTGAACATGTGGTGCTCGACCAGGTCAACCACCCGATCACGAACCGCTCGCGGCGAGCGGAGTCGGTCGAGCAGGCTTGCGGCCGTCTTCGCCCCGATCGTGTCGTGGTGCAGGAAGTGGCCACCGGCAAACGCGGCCGGCTTCCCGATGTCGTGGAGGAGGGCAGCCAGGCGCACGACCGGTCGATCGGCCGGGGCCGCATCGACCGTCCGGAGGGTGTGGTCCCACAGGTCCTCGCCCGGCACCTTGTTCTGCGGGATCCCGCGCTGGCTCGCCAGTTCGGCGGAGACCTGTTCCAGCAGGCCGGTCTCACCCATCAGTCGAAGACCTACGGACGGCTCGGGCGCCGCCAGCAGCTTGCTCAGCTCGGCTGCGATCCTCTCGCCCGAGATGTGGGCCACCAGGCTCGACTGCGCCGTCAGTGCCGCGAGCGTGTCCGCCTCGACCGCAAACCCGAGGGTCGCGGCGAGGCGCACCGCCCGAACCATTCGCAGGGCGTCTTCGGCGAACCGCAACCCGGGTTCGCCAACCGCGCGGAGGACCCGCGCT
>JANNQZ010000379.1:0-6501 GCA_031401015.1 Chloroflexota bacterium
GCCCGAGGCGATCCGCGCCCTGCGCCGCCGGATCAGCGACGAGGTCTTCCGCCGGATGCGTCTCGACGGGTCTCGGGCCGCGAGCAACCCGGGTCTGACCGTCGCCGCTTGACATAGGAGCGTCTCGTGGTCCTGCCCGAAATCGACAAGAAGTGTCGAATCTGTAAGCGGACCACCTGCATTCGTGCCGAAAGCGGTAGTGGGAGTACCGGGTGGGTCAACTCCTCGACGCGTCGCGGCCGCGAGCGCATCAGCCGCGCGTCCTACCCCTCCCGGTAGACCGCCAGGTCAACGGGCCGCAACCGCGGCGAATCGGTCAAACCGGGGATCCGCCCGCGCTTGGCGATCGGACGACCGTCGATCTCCTTGATATCGCCGGTGAAGTCGATGGGTGACGCCCCGCTGATGTGTGACCCGACCGCGTACGAATCGACCGGCGCGCCGGTTTCCTTGAAGAACGCGATCCGGTCCGGGGTGAGGCCGCCCGACACCGTGATCTTGACGTGCCCGAAACCGGCCTGGTCCAGGCGAGCCCTGACCTCATGCACCAGGCCGGGCGTCACCCGACCGCGCTCCGAGGGCGTATCCAGACGCACCCCGTAGAGGCGATCACCCAGCGCCATCGCGACCCGGAGCGCCTCCTCCGCCTCATCCTTGAAGGTATCGACCAGGACAATTCGCGGCACATCCGGCTCCACATGGCGATCGAAGGCCAGGGCCGCGTCGACCGTGTCGCCAAAGATGAGCACCAGCGAGTGCGGCATCGTGCCAGTCGGGGCCAGTCCCGCGAGGCGCGCTCCGGCTGGTGTCGAGGCACCGACGCAGCCGCCCACGATGGCGGCATAGTCGAGCACGTCGGCGATGTCCGGGTGGATGTGGCGAGCCCCGAAGCTGATCACCGGGGACGGCGCCGCTGCCTCGACACAGGCCCTGGCGGCGGTCGCCCAGCCCGTGGACTGGGCGAGCATCCCCAGCACGGCCGTTTCGTACAGGCCGAACTGGCGATATCGCGCGCGGATCCGCAGCACGATCTCCTTGGGGACGATCTGGTCACCATCGGCGAGCGCCTCCAGCTGCGCCTCGGCCGGCGCTGCCGATGCCAGGACATGGCCGAGCAGGTTGCGCGCCTCATCCACGCCGCACAGGACACCTGCCTGGCGACTGAAGACCTCCATGACCACCATCGGATCCAGGCCTTCCTTGGCCAGGATCGTTTCGGCACGCATGAAATAGACGTCGGCCGAGTCGCCCGACAGGATTTCGTTGGATGGACGCAACCGCGTGAGGCTCATCGACGCAGGTCCGCTCCGCTCTCCCCGTCGTCCGCGACAACCGGTGGCGGTGGCGGTTCCAGGGTGGCGGCGAGTGTACCGTACGAGGCGGGTCCCACCCAGCGTGCCCCGAACCGTCTGCGCTGTCGCCGTCGGGCACGGAACCAGCCCGCGACCAGGACCATCGCGATGACCAACGCCAGGGCCAGCGCCACGATGCTGATGAATCGACCGCGCCCCACGTCCTCCGCGCTGGTCCAGACACGTGCGGCCGCTCGCGCCGCATGGCTCGACCCGACGAGATCCGCGATCGCGAACCGAACGCGCGCCGTGTCAAGGTCGGCGTCGGGCATGGTGCCCCACAGGCCCATGATCTGGAATGGGTTCGGTTCGCCTGGACGGGTCGCCGCCGCGTCGACATAGGTGGCGATCACCTCGAGTTCGGCCGTCGCCTCTCGGTCGGCCGTCGCGAAAGCATCGGGCAATTCGAAGACCCCGCGCAGGGTCGGTGGTGGAACGAGGCCCGCCGACGCGGCCGCAGCCCCAATCGCCTCTCGCTGGTCAAGGATCCGGTGCGCCCGGGCGAACAGCTGACTGGCCTGCTCGAACTGCCACGCACGTAGTGCGTCCCGCACAGACACCGGGAGCTGCCAGTCGCGGGCCGCCACCAGAAGGTCCTCGTACCCACGGCGAGCCGCATCTCGGGCGAGAAGCAACGGCTTGTCCGAATCGCGGACGACCCAGAGACGCCACAGGTCGTCGTACGCGTCCGTGTCGTAGGTCTCCAGCAGGTCCAGCAGGCCGCGCCAATCCGGCGGCCGATCGATCGTCTCGGGCGCCCCCGTTGCCCCCGCCGCCGTGGCCCCCGCGGCTCCGGCCCCAGCCCCTGCCGCCCCGGCCCCTCTCGCCCCGGTTCCAGCGTTCGGCGGCTGGTACGCGCCGACCCGGGCTGCCGCGTCCGCCCAAACCGCCCGCAGCACGTCAGGACCGGCGCGCACGGCGATGGCCTTGGCGACCGCCAGCGTCGCGGCGTAGGCGTAGTCCTCGGTGGCGGTCGCCTCCCGACCCACCGGACCCCAGGCATTGAGCGGGATGCGGGCCTTCTGGAGTTCCGGGGTCATGGTGTCGCCGCTGGCGGCGACCCCGAGGTCCGCGGCCGCCTCGAGTCCGTAGTACGAGGCGAAGCCCTCGCTCGCCCAGCGGTCCGCCAGGAGTGTTCCGTTGAACCAGGCATGCGCCGCTTCGTGCAGGACGACGAAATCCTCCGCGTACCAGGCCACCTCCACGCGACCTTCCTTCGGATCAAACAACCCGGCGTAGCCACCGGTCGAGCGGCTCGCGGCCTCCTCGACGACGAGCCCGCCGTCTCGCGGCCAGCCCAGGCCGATCTCCGCGCTCAGGACCGGAAGCGCCCGGCGCACCAGGCTACCTACCCGCTCCGCCCAGTCCGGATCGTCCGGCCAGGCACGAATCGTGATGGCCACCGGCTCACCGTCGACGACGACGCTGTCGTGGCGCTCGGTGTAGGCACCCGGGCGGTCACCGACCAGGTACACGAAGTGCGTAAGCGGCTTGTCGATCCTGCCGGTCTGGATGACCACGCGGCCGTCGGCGATGATGGTCGGCTCCGGGATCTCGCCCGTTTGGGCACGGACCTCGAATCCCGCCGGAAACACGACCTTGACCGTGCTGCCCGGCGTGCCATCGGTTGCGAACGCCCAGACCGGAAAGGCGACGAGCGCTTCGCCGATCCGAACGTCGCGCGTTGGTTCACCGCCAGGATCGACGAGATCGAAGCGCAGGTTGTAGGTTGCCGACTGGCCGCTGAAGAGTCGCTCGCCGAGGTCGAGGCGGAGCAGTGTGTAGTCGGCAGTCTGCTTCGAGACGGCCACCGTCGGGCTGCCACCACCCTCCCAACTGAGGCTGTACCCGGAGGTGTCCGGCAGCACCGACAGGAAGGCCCGGTCGAAGTAGTAGCGCTTCGTGACGGTGTCGCGCAGGGTGTTGGTCAGGACCATGGTCAGGTTGACCCGCACCCGGTGCTGGTCGGGCTGGACGTCGTAGCGGGCGGCCGTGACGATGGTCAGGTCGGGCTCGGCGGCGCGAACCTCCGACGCGGTGGCGGGCGCAGCCAGCAGACCCAGGGCGAGGGTCGCGGCCAGTCCCAGGCCGGCACCCCGGCGGATCGACCCGAGCCGCGGCGTGATCATGCCTGTGCGACGTCCGGGACGTCAGGAGGCCGGGGGGCGTCCAGCAGTTCCGGCAGGCGGGCGACATACCGATCGAGCAGCGCCGCGTTTGAGGTCGACCGCCCGGCGGGGTCCGGCACCCGGCCCCCCAGCCAGAGCCAATCCTTCGACTCGTCGAGGAGGCGGTCCGCGATCCCCAGGATCCGCGCCAGCGCTAGCCCGAGTTGATCGGCGCTGGCGGCGTCGATCGGCACTTCCACCGCCAGCAACGGGCGCTCGTCCTCGCCCACGGAGAACTTGGCGAACGGGAACTCGTCGTTCCAGCGCAGCAGCCGGCGGTACGACTTGCGGAACATGTCACCGATCGGCGGTGCGTAGTGCGCCCAACAGATCAGGGCAAGATCCGGATCGAGGATCACGGTCACGCGCAGATCAAACCGGCGGCGCCCGTCCACGATCAGATCCCAGCTGGAGATCCCGTCCCGATCGGCTCGTTCAAATGGGCTCAGGCCCAGTTCGGAGAACCAGGCCTCGACATCGTCCGGCCGGGGGGCCGTGATCGCAGGCGGAACCGGGCCCGGGGGCGCGGCTGAGGCGCCAGGATGGGCGGGTGACATGGCCCGGGCAGTTTAGCCCGTCTAACCCCCTTGCCGGTCTATCCCAGGCGAAGCCCTCGGCTCGCTCGCAACCCACCGATCGAGACGGACTGTCCGGTGGTGCCCTCGATCGCCTGGAGCCCAGCCTGGTTGCCCTGGCTGCCGCGCTTGCCCGATGTGATGTCCACGGATTCCCCGCTGCGGACAACCCGGCCCGAAAAGTCGCTCACGCGCACGGCTGCGGCAACCTTGACGTTGCGCCCGATCCGACCACCGCGGGGAACCACCGCGCGCTTGCCAACCACAGTGATCCCGCTGTTCAGGCGGTTGGGCTCCTGCTTGTTCGGACGGTCGTCATATGGGCCGTCGCCGACAATCGCGCCGGCCCCAATGATGACCTCCTTGTCCAGGATCGCGCGATCCACGACGGCACCGGAACGGATGACCGAGTCGAACATGACGATCGAATCGCGCACGACCGCCCCCATCTCGACGTGGACACCGGGCGACAGCACCGAGTTGACGACCGTCCCCGCGATCACGCAGCCATGGCTGATCAGGCTCCGATGCACCTGCGCCGTGGGACCCACCTTGGCCGGCGCGCGCTCCTCAGACCGCGTGTGGATGACCCAATCCTTGTCGTACAGATCCAGCCCGGGATCGTCCTCCAGAAGCGCCATGTTGGCCTCCCAGTAGGACTGAATCGTCCCGACATCCTGCCAGTACCCGTTGTAGCGGTAGCCGTACACCCGGGCGCCCGCCTCGAGCATGGCCGGGATCACGTTTGCGCCGAAGTCCACGCGATCCTCGGCCAGCCAGCGGCGCAGGGTTCGCTTGGAGAACACGTACACGCCCATCGAGGCGAGGTCACTCTTTGGCTGCTTGGGTTTCTCCTGCCATTCGACGACGCGGTCGTGCTCGTCGAGCGCAAGGATCCCCATCCGTGAGGCCTCGGCCAAGGGCACCCGCCGGACCGCGATGGTGACATCCGCACGGCGGCGTCGATGGGCCGCCACGAACGGCTGGTAGTCCATCTTGTAGATGTGATCGCCGGCCAGGACCAGGACCGTGTCGCCAGGCGTATGCTCGATCACGTTGAGATTGCGCAGCACGGCGTCCGCGGTTCCACGGTACCACTCGGCAACCCGTCCCCGGGCGATGTACGGCTGAAGCAGCTTGACTCCACCGGTGTTGCGATCCAGGTCCCACGGACGACCGAGGCCGATATGGTCGTTGAGCGACCGCGGGTTGTACTGGGTCAATACGACGACGTCATCGATCCCGGAGTTGACGCAGTTCGACAGGGTGAAGTCGATGATCCGGTACTTGCCGCCAAACGGAACAGCCGGCTTGGCCCGTTCCTGCGACAGGATCGACAGGCGCTCACCCTCACCGCCGGCGAGGATGACCGCCATCGTCCGCTTCACGCCGACATGCTAGCACGCACGATTCGGGCCCCGGCGGTCGCGCGGATCGACCGGCTACAGGAAGAGTCGCGGATTGGTGAAGTTGCCCCTGTAGACAACGGCCCAGTGCAGGTGCGCCCCGGTCGAGCGTCCGGTATTGCCCTCATAGCCGATGATCTGGCCGGCCTTGACCTGACTCCCGGCCCGGATGCCGCCCGGGCGACGGGGCAACATGTGCGCGTACCAGGTCTGTAGCTGTGCGCTATGGGCGATCACGACGATCCAGGCCGGGTCGTAGCCGTCGGCGTAGTTCCAGCCGATGTAGACAACGGTGCCCTTGCCGGAGGCCCGGACCGGCGTGCCCACGGGCGCCACGATGTCGATCCCGCGATGGAAGTGCGCGCAGCGTCCAACTCGCGGCTCCCAGCGAAACCCGGTGCAGCCAAAGTTCTGGGTGACCGTCCCGCCCATCGGCCAGGCGAGGGATCCGTTGTAGACAGATGGGATGCGACCCTCTGACGCGCGTCGCCGGATCAATTCGGCGATCCGGTTCTGGAGGCGCTTCTGCGCAGCCTGTGCCTTGGCCAGAGCGGTTCGGGCTTCGGCCGTGTCCCGGGATGCATCGGCAAAGGCGGCCCGCTGGATCGCGAGCTCGGCAGCGGTTCGCTTCTCGAGCTCGGCGAGCGCAGCCTTGGTGACCTTGAGGTCCGCCAGACTTCGGTCGAGCTCGCGCTTGCGGGCTGCCGTCGCCTGGCGCAACGCGTTGGTCTGGTCGCGCGTGTCGGACACCGCCTGGTGAATCTCGGCGAGCGTCGCACGATCGGCGGCGATCCGCGTCGCGAGCGCCTTGTCCTGCTCGGCGACATCGATCACGTAGCTCATCTCGACCAGCACGTCCGTGAAGGTCCCACTGGACAGGAAGGACTCGAGGACGGAGGTCCGGTCGCTGTCATAGGCACTCCGAATCCGTTCGGCCAGGATCGTCTGGCGGTCGAACAGTTCCGTCCGTTTGGCCGCCTCGCGGATCTCCAGGTTCGCG
>JANNQZ010000380.1:0-12577 GCA_031401015.1 Chloroflexota bacterium
CGTCGACGACCTGGATGCCCAGATCCGGCAGCTGGGCGAGTTCTACGCACGCCTCCAGCTGCCGGCCGGGGTTCGAGACTGGGTCGATGGGATCCTCGCCGGCCTCGCCGAACAGGGCATCGGCCCCACCGGCGCGATCGACTTCTCGATTCTGCTGCCGCTCCTGACCGGGGCCACCAGCCTCGTCGGCGCGCTGTTCGGCTACCTGCTCCTGCCGGTCTGGGTGGCCTATCTGCTCAAGGATCGGGTCGGGCTGGTGGCGACCTTCGACGCCGCCATCCCGGGGTCGTGGCGGTTCGACGTGTGGGCCGTCATCGGCACCGTGGAGCGGGTGTTTGGTCAGTGGGTTCGAGGCCAGATCGTCCTTGGATTGTCGGTCGGGATCCTGACGTTCGTGGCGCTCCAGATCGCCAGCGAAGTGATCGATCCGATCTTCGGGCGGTACGCCATCCTGCTGTCCGTCATCGCCGGCGTCCTCGAACTGGTGCCGATCATCGGCCCGATCATCGCCGCCGTTCCGGCCGTCCTCCTGGCCGCCACCGTCGGCCCCGGAGCGACCATTGCGGCACTCATCCTGTACACGTTGATCCAGCAGGTCGAGAACAACTTCCTCGTGCCAAAGATCCAGGGCGACGCCGTGGAACTCCACCCGGCCGCGGTCATGGTCGCGATCATCGTGGGCGGCTCGTTGGCCGGCCTGCTCGGGGCGATCCTGGCGCTCCCGGTGACGGCGGCCTGCCGCGATGTGGTCCGCTACCTGTTCCGCCGGCTCAGCCCAGGCGAACCGGAGGCGCTCGCCATCTCGCTGCGCAACATCGGCCTGCGACCCGACGATGGCTGAGTCGCTCAACGCCTACAAGATCCTCCAGGTGGACGCCGAGGCGGAGGATGAGGTTGTGCAGGCCGCCTACCGCCGCCTGGCGCGCAAATACCACCCGGATCTGGCCGGAGGGGAAGTGGCCGCAGCGCGCATGGCCGCGATCAACGCCGCATGGGAACTGATTGGCGAGCCAATTGCCCGGGCGGCGTACGACCGCAACCGCGCGGCAGGGACTCTGGCGCCGCCGCCTGTGCCGGAGCCTGCGCCCCGGTCGACGACGACACCGACCGCTGCACGACCTTGGGGGCCCCAGCCGAACGCGGGGCATTCGCGCGACGATGGACCTGCGGGGTCGGCCGGCCACCCTGGCGGCGGAAGCGCCTCCTCGCAGCCGCATCGCCCACCCGAGACGGTCTCCCGCGACTGGACCTCCGGGCGCTCGTCCCATGGCGGCGGATACGTCGCCTCCATGCGGGCGGCCGATGGCCCCGGCGCCGCCGGGCCTCCGCCGGGTCGCCCGGCCGGAAGCGTCCTCAACTTCGGCCGCTACAGCGGCTGGTCCCTCGGGGAGATCGCGGGTCGGGACCTGGAGTACCTCGAGTGGCTGGACCGGGTACCGATCGGACGCATCTATCGCGACGAGATCGACGCGATCCTGCGCGCAGCCGGTCGGCGGCGCTCCGCCGGGACCGAGGCGACCGATCGACGGGGCCTGTTCCGCCGGCGCTGACCGCCCGACGGCCGGGGCGCCGGCTGGCCCGGAAGGTGTGCTCCGGCCGACGTAGGATTGGGCATGGTCGATTCGGACACGCCGATCGCGCTACTGGTCATGGTCACCCTCTTCGCGGCGCTGCCAGTCATCGCCTGGCTATCGGGCCGTCTGCGCATGCCGTACACCGTGGCCACCGTGGCCGTTGGCGTGGTGGCATCCGCGGTTCCCGTTGGGCGCGAGATCGTCGGCCTGGCGCCGGACCTCGCGCTGAGCCTGTTGCTGCCTGGGCTGGTCTTCGAGGCAGCTTACCGGCTTGACCCGGCCGAGCTGCGCCGGACCTTCGTCTGGGTGGCGCTGCTGGCCGTTCCGGGCGTTCTCGTCTGTGCCGCCGTCGTCGCGATCGTGCTCCACGTAGCGACGGCCCTCCCGCTCAGCCACGCGTTCGTGGTCGGGGCGATCGTGTCCGCAACGGATCCGGTTGCCGTGGTGGCCACGATGCGTCACCTGCGCGCACCGTCGCGCCTGGTCACCTTGATCGATGCCGAAAGCCTGTTCAATGACGGCACGGCCGTCCTCGTGTACTCGATCGCGCTCGCAGGCATTGCCGGGCAGGTCAGTCTCGCGACCGGGGCGACGTCCCTCGTCGTCGGGATCGTCGCCAGCGCAGGGATCGGCGCGGCAGCCGGATTCGGGATCGCCTGGCTGGCCGGTCGAACCGACGACCACCTGACCGAGTTGTCACTCACCCTCGTTGCGGCCTACGGCAGTTACACGGCGGCCAGCCTCGTCCACCAATCCGGGCTACTCGCCGTGGTGGTCGCGGGGATCGTCATCGGGACCTACCGGCACGAGACACTGTTCACGGTGCGCGGCCGTGAGGCAATCGACACGGTCTGGGGCTTCCTGGCGTTCGCGCTGACGGGGGCCGCGTTCCTGCTCATCGGAATCACCATCACGCTCGACCTGCTGGCGAACGCTGCCAGCTACATCGCGTGGGGAGTGGTCGCGGTGATCGTCGGTCGTGGGCTCGTGATCTACGGCCTCCTTGGGGGGTCGTCCTGGGCCGGGCACCGGCTAGGCCTCGTCCCGCGCCTCCCCGTTTCGTGGCTCCACGTCGTCAACTGGACAGGACTGCGCGGCGCGGTCGCCATCGCCCTCGCCCTGTCACTACCGGAGGCCGTTCCGAATCGGCTGACCCTGCAGGGCACGATCTTTGGAATCGTCCTCTTCACCGTCCTGGTCCAGGGGACCACGGCAAGCTGGGTCATGCGGCGCGCCGGCGTTGAGACCAGCCGGCCGTAGACGCGGGCCGCGTGCCCATTCAGGTCTGACCGAGCTACCAGCCCGCACGGGTCTGGCGAATATTGAGGCTTTGGAGGATCCCCAGTCCGGCGGCGAGGCTCACGAGCGAAGCGCCGCCGTGCGTCACGAACGGGAGCGGGATCCCGGTGATCGGCATGACGCCCAGCACCATGCCGACGTTGACCGTCAGCTGGAACAGGATCATCGAAGCCACGCCTCCGGCCACGAGCGTCCCGAATGGGTCCTGCGACCTCCAGCCGGCCAGCAGGACCCGCCACAACAGCAAGGCGAAGAGCACGAACAGCACCGCGCCGCCGACGAACCCCAACTCCTCGGCCAGGGAGGCAAACACGAAGTCGGTCGTCTGGACCGGCAGCAGGTCGCCCTGGGTCTGCGTCCCGTTCGTCAGGCCCTTCCCGAGCCACCCCCCGGATGTCACTGCGATCTGCGCTTGGTACAACTGATATCCGGGACCTTGAATGTCCGGACTGGCATCGAGGAACGAGGCCAGCCGCTCCTTCTGGTAGTCCCGCAGCAGATAGGTCCACGCCACGGGGACCATGGCCACGATCGCCGCGCCAAGCACGCTCAGCCAACGCAGGCTGGCGCCCGAGATCCATAGCATTCCGACGAGGATGGCCCCGAAAACAAGGGATGTGCCCAGGTCCGGCTGGACGAGGACGAGCGCCAGCGGCGGTCCGGTCAGGATGCACGCGCCGAGGAGGGAGCCCAGTGAATTCAGGTTCCGGCCGGGGCTGCTGAGGTAGCTGCCCAGGACCACGATCATCAGGATCTTGGCGAGCTCGCTGAACTGAAACGTCAATGGTCCGATCTCGACCCATCGAACGGATCCGCCAATGCCTTTCCCAATCAGGAGCGTGAGCAGCAGCAGTCCCAGCTGGACCCCGTAGAAGAGCCAGGCGAAGGTCTTGAGCCAGCGGAAGTCGAAGGCTGTCGCGACCAGGAACGCGACCGCCGCGATGGCGGCCCACAGCAGCCCGCGACTCAGCGTCGTACCAGACTCCAGCGCGGCCGATCCGGCGGCGATGGTGTTCGTGTAGGCCATCACGAGGCCGACCGCGACCAGCAGTGTCGCGTACGTGGTCAGCTGGAGGTCGAACATGCGCCAGGCTGCCCCGGCGGGTCTTGCCGCCCAGTCCGTGGCCCGCGTCGGTGGCGGTCGCAGCGCCCCCATCAGTTGCTCTGGTAGAAGTTGCCGCGCTCCAGCAAGTCGGGAAGGCGGTAGTCCTGCTCGATGGCGTAGTGCTGCTGCAGGTAGTACTTGACGATTTCCGTAGCCACGTTGCCCTTGGTCCGCGAGTCGTACGCAAACGCCAGGACGACCAGCTCGGAATCGGTGGCATCGAATGACCCGGTCTCAGCGTCCTTCGGGACGAACCCGACGAACCAAGAGTGGAATGGTAGACGGCCCTGGCTGTCGCGCGTTCCGAACTCCGCGGTGCCGGACTTGCCCGCGACCCTGATCGGCAGGTCCACCAGGTTGTACGTGTGACGCAACTCGACCACCGCGCGGGCGGCGTTGCGCATCGTCTCGAGGACGCTCGCGGGGACATCCAGCTGGTGCAGGGTCTTCGGCTCGAAGGCCCGCACGACCCGGCCGTCGGGTCCGATGACCTCGCGGACCACCTGCGGTTGATACAGCGTGCCGCCGTTGGCCAACGCGGCGTAGGCATTGACCAGCTGGATTGGCGTCACAACGTCATACCCCTGGCCGATCGCCGCCTGGTACAGCTCTCCGGGGTAGATCGGCTCTCCGATCGCCTCCTGCTTCCACTTGGTGGTCGGCACGATCCCCGCCACCTCGCCCGGCAGATCGATACCCGTCGGCGCGCCAAAGCCGAACTCGTTTGCCCAGTATCCGAGACGATCGATGCCGAGCATCGCCCCAACCTGGAAGAAGTACGTGTCGCTTGAGTGCCCAAAACCGCAATAGATATCGCATGGCCCGAAGCCGCGCCGGTTCCAGTCGAAGTAGCGCGTGTCGCCGATGGTCAGAAAGCTCTCCGTGGCCAGTTCGGTGTTGGCCGAGATCTTGCCATCGGCCAATCCGCCGGTCCCGGCGACCAGCTTGTAGGTTGATCCGGGTGGGAAGTGCTCCTGGACCGCGTGGTTGGTCAAGGGCAGGTTGGGGTCCTCGACCAATTGCCCAAACTCGGCGTTCCCGATCCCCCGGGCGAAGAGGTTGTTGTCGTAGGTCGGCAGGCTGACCATGGCCAGAACCTCACCCGTCTGCGGATTCATCGCGATGACCACGCCACGCTGCAGGCCGACCTCGCTCATCGCCCACTTGAGGGCCTTTTCCGCGTACTTCTGCTCCTTCGTGTCGATCGTCAGGGTGAGCGATGCGCCGGGACTGACTTCGAGAACGGTCTCGAGAACGCGGGTCCTGCGCCCCGTGGCGTCGCGCTCCACGCTCTGGGAACCGTACGTTCCGCGCAGTTCGGTCTCGTACTGGGCCTCAACGCCAGACTTGCCAAGCAGATCGTCGGGGAGATAGCCGAGTCTGGCGAGATCGGGGAACGCCTCGGCCGAGACCGGGCCGGTGTAGCCGAGGATCTGCGAGAGGAGCGGGCCATAGGTGTACTGCCTTCGAGCCTCAACGGCGATCTCGACGCCCGGCAACTCGAAGGCGGCCTCCGAAATCAGCAACGCCGTCTGCTCGTCGACATCGCTCGCGATCCGGACGAGGTCGAAGGTCGATCCCGTGCTTGAATCGATGGTTTCGTTGATCGAGCCGGCATTGACATCGAGGAGCGCGGCAAGGCGCTCGACCACCTCCGGGCGCCTGGGCAGCGGCAGGTCCGCGGGTCTCACCTTGACGGCGAACGTCGGAACATTCGTGACCAGGACCCGACCGAGACGGTCGTAGACGAGGCCCCGGGGGGCGGCCACGGCCTCGAGGACGGTCCGTATCGGTGTCGGTTGCGTCGCGAAGCGGCCGCCCTCGGCAATCTGGAGGTAGAACAACCTGGCCATCAGGCCCCCGATCGCCAGCACGGCGACGAGGGCGAAGGCGATGAACCGGGACAGGGGTCGAACTGGCCGCTGGCGATCGTCGAGGTAGGTGCTCACCAGTCCGCCCGCTCGCCCGTGGCTCGTCGATCATGAATCGACACCGCCAGGGGTCCAATCAGGGTCGCCAGCATCGTGTCGTACACGGCGCCCGGCATGATCGCGCCGACCGGGTCGGCCACCGGGATGGCTCCACGTAGCGCGTTGAGAGCCACAAACGCGATCATCGAGTAGCCGAGGCTGAGGATGAACGTGGCCGGGATCGGAAGGATCGGTCGCAGCCGCGTAACCAGTCGACTGAGAAGATAACAACCTCCGACGCACAGCAGCATCGCGAATGCGGTCGAACCGAGTGGCCGCTGGGCGAGCACATCCAGCGCGGCCCCACCGATAAATCCGAAGGTCAGGCCAGCCTCGAGACCAAGCGCAATCGTGATCACGACGCCCAGAACGAGCACGAAATGCGGCTGGGCGATCCCGACCCGCAGGTACGGCCCGAGGCTGAGTTCCAGGATCGCCGCGACCGTGGCGCCGACCGCAGCGAGCAGCAGGGTCATGGATCGGGTCGATCCTCATCGAGTAGGCCGGTCGTCTGCGGGCGCCGACGCGACGACTTGAGGACGACTGAACAACTTGGACGTCATGGCGGAGTATCACACGCGCCGGTGATCCCGGCAATCGCTGGGTTCACGTCCTTTCAGGCCCAAGCACGCATCTCGCGCGGGAGGTGATCGGCACGCAATGTTTCACGTGAAATGAAGGGTCGGCGGCTCGGGCCGGGAACCAGCCAATCCGTGAGTGTGGATGCGCGGCGTTTCACGTGAAATCCAATCGCCTGCCCGCGGGCCGAAGTCACCGCCTGATATGTGGCAGATGAGCGGCCCATGCCAGACTTGCGGCAATCCACCGAATCTGCTCCGCGGGGTTGCGATGGTAGAATCCGTTCTCGTGAGACCGTTCCAGGCAGGCTGCTGAGTGGGCCAGACGATCGCCGTTGCGAACCAGAAAGGCGGTGTTGGGAAGTCCACGACGGTGGTCAACCTCGGCAGTTATCTCGCCCTCATGGGTGAGCGGGTCCTCATCGTGGACCTGGATCCGCAAGGCAACGCCACGAGCGGTCTTGGCTTTGACCGCGGCGCGATCGTCCGATCCATGTACGACGCTGTCGTCGACCGGATCCCGATCGCCGAACTCATCGTCAAGGGGCCGGCGGATCGGCTCGATGTCGTTCCATCAACCATCGCCTTGGCTGGCGCTGAGCTGGAGCTTGCCGCCACGGAAGGCCGCGAGCGTCTGCTGGCCCTGCAGCTCGCGAAGGTCGCCTCGAGCTACGACTACCTTCTTGTTGATTGCCCTCCGGCGTTGGGCCTGCTCACCATCAACGCCCTGACCGCCGCCGACTCCGTCCTCATCCCGCTGCAATGCGAGTACTACGCACTGGAAGGATTGACCCAGTTGCTTTCCACCCTTGCCCTCGTTCGCGACCATCTCAACCCCGGGCTGGCCATCCATGGGGTCGTCCTGACGATGTACGACGCACGGACGAACCTGTCCGCCGATGTCGCAGCCGAGGCGCGTCGCTACCTCGGTGACCTCGTGTTCAAGACGGTGATCCCGCGCTCCGTGCGCCTGTCCGAGGCGCCGAGTCATGGTCTGCCGATCGCCGGCTATGCCCCGGACTCCGCGGGCGCACGAGCGTATGCTGCGCTCGCAGGCGAGGTGCGCCGACGTGATGGGCGCGTGCTGGCCGATCATGCCGCCAGCGCGGCGGTCATGGCGTCATGAGCGATTCGTCGGGCGAATCGCGGCCGGAGCGATCCACCGGGCTGGGCCGGGGGCTTGGCGCCCTGATCCCGCAGCGAAGTGGCAACCAGGCCAGCGCCGTGGAGATCCCCATCGCCCGAATCAGCCCGAACCCTTACCAGCCGCGCAAGCGCTTCGACCCCGATGACCTCGCAGCACTGCGGGCCAGCATTGCCGCGCACGGGGTGCTCCAGCCAATCCTCGTCTCCGAAACCCCCGTCGGATATCAGCTGATTGCGGGCGAGCGTCGCCTGCGGGCCGCCCAGGCGGCCGGTCTCGACCGGATCCCCGCGGTCGTCCGCCAGCTTGTCGATCGCGACCAGCTCGAGCTCGCCCTCGTCGAGAACTTGCAGCGAGCCGACCTTGACCCACTCGAAACGGCCGACGCCTATCGGCAACTGATGAACCGGTTTGGGTTCAGCCAGGACGATGTGGCAACGCGCGTGGGTCGAGCACGGTCGACGATTGCGAACACGCTTCGCCTGCTCGAGCTCGCGCCGGAAGTCCAGGCGGCGGTGGCCGATGGTCGGCTGACGGAGGGCCACGGGCGGGCGATCGGCGGTATGCCAGCGGACGCCCAGGCACGGGTGCTCGACACAGTCGTCACGCAGGCGCTCTCGGTGCGCCAGACGGAGGAGCTGGTGCGCCGCCTGCGGGAGCCCAGGGCCGCGGCCGTGACCGCGCCTGAACGCCGGCTCGACACCGACCTCGAGCGCGTCGAGGAGGATCTGCGGCGGGCACTCGGCACGAAGGTCAGTCTCGCTCGCTCGCGGCGCGGCGGACGCATCGTGATCGAGTACTACAGCGACGAAGACCTGAATCGCCTGCACGAACGGCTGACCGGGGGAGCGCCGTGACAGAGGATCCCGTCGGCACGGACGCGGTCACCCCGGCAGGGCGGGCCAGGCGCGCGCGACCGAGTGGTTCGGACTACACGGCCGCCAGTATCCAGGTCCTGGAGGGCCTCGAGGCGGTACGCCGCCGACCGGGCATGTACATCGGCTCGACTGACGCGCGCGGCCTCCATCACCTCGTCTGGGAGGTCGTGGACAACTCCATCGACGAAGCCATGGCCGGTCACGCGCGGGTCATCAACGTCACCATCCGCGCCGACGGTATCGTCACGGTCGACGACGACGGGCGCGGGGTGCCGGTCGGCAAGCACTCCACCGGCAAGGACGCACTCGAGGTTGTCCACACGGTCCTCCATGCGGGCGGCAAGTTTGGCGGCGGCGGCTACAAGGTCTCGGGTGGCCTGCACGGCGTCGGAGTCAGCGTGGTGAATGCCCTGTCCTCGTGGATGCGTGTCGAATCCGCCCGCGACGGCAGTGTCTGGGCGCAGGAGTACGAGCGCGGCAAGCCGAGAACCGCCGTCACGAAGGTCGGCCCGCAGGGCACCCGTCGGGGCACGACCACCAGCTTCCGGGCCGATGCCGACATGTTCGAGACGACGGAGTACTCGTTCGACCTTATCTCCCAGCGGCTGCGGGAGTCCGCGTATCTGACCAAGGGCGTCTGGATCACCTTGATCGATGAACGGGTCGACCGCGAGCGGTCGTTCTACTTCGAGGGCGGGCTCCAGTCGTTCGTCCGGCATCTCAACCGGAACAAGGAAGCGCTCCACACACGCCCGATCTATGTTGAGCGTCGGGAAGGGTCGACCGCGGTGGAGGCGGCGCTCCAGTACAACGACACCTATACGGAAAACGTCCTCGCGTTCGCGAACAACATCAACACGGTCGACGGTGGCACGCATGTGACCGGGTTTCGCGCCGCGCTGACGAGCTCGCTCAACGACTGGGCCCGTCGCGCCGGCGTCCTCAAGGACAACGACAGCAACCTATCGGGCGATGATGTCCGGGAGGGACTCACCGCGGTGATCAGCGTCAAGCTGACGGATCCGCAGTTCGAGGGTCAGACGAAGGCCAAACTCGGCAATGCCGAGGTCAAGGGCCAGGTCCAGACGGCGGTGGCCGATAGCCTCGGCCAGTACCTGGACGAGAACCCCGCCGATGGTCGGCGGATCATCGAGAAGTGCCTGACCGCGGCCCGGGCCAGGGAGGCGGCGCGCAAGGCCCGGGATCTCGTGATCCGCAAAGGCGCACTCGACGGGATGTCACTCCCCGGCAAGCTCGCCGACTGCCAGGAGCGTGACCCCGCCCGAAGCGAGTTGTACCTGGTCGAGGGCGACTCCGCGGGCGGCTCCGCGAAGCAGGGGCGGAACCGACGCTTTCAAGCCGTCCTTCCGTTGCGGGGCAAGTTGCTCAACGTGGAGCGGGCGCGCCTGGACAAGATCCTGTCCAGCGAGAACGTCCGGCCGTTGATCATCGCGCTCGGTGCCGGCATCGGTGAGAGCTTCGACGCGGCGAAACTGCGCTATCACCGGATCATCATCATGACCGACGCCGACGTCGACGGCGCCCACATCCGCACGTTGCTCCTGACCTTCTTCTATCGGCACATGCCGGAGGTCGTCGCGGCCGGTTACCTGTACATCGCCCAGCCGCCCCTCTACCGGGTGAGTACCGGAAAGGTCACGCGGTATGCCCAGGACGACAAGGAGCGGGAGCGAATCATCAAGGAATTCAACGTCAAGAACCTGTCCGTCCAGCGCTTCAAGGGACTCGGCGAAATGAACGCCGACCAACTCTGGGAAACCACGATGAACCCGGAGTCGCGGACCTTGCTCCGCGTCGATTCGGACAACGCCGAGGCCGCCGACGAGATCTTCACGAAGCTGATGGGCGAGAAGGTCGCGCCTCGCAAGGACTGGATCAAGACCGAGGCGCGCAAGGTGCAAAACCTTGATGTCTGACAGCCTCGACCAGGTGGCCACTGGTCGATGACTGAGTTGCCTGCGACCAACCCCCCGAGAGCCAGCGCCACCACCGCGCGAGCCGTGGCCCTGGTCGCGTCGCGCAAACCGGACGCCGACACGCTTGGACGGCACCTGGCGGACCAGATCGCCGATCCCGAGGCCTTCGCATCCCAACTTCGAACCGGTCTTGAAGCGCTGTCCGACGTGGAGTACCGCGAGGGACAGCGGCGTGTCGCTCCCGGGATCGGGCCGATCCATGGCGTTCGCTCGCCACTGCTCGCGGCGGTCAGCGCAGGGTTCCGACGAGCGTCACGGCACGAATCGGCGGCCGCGCTGCTGTTCGTCGCCGACCGGCTGCTCCACGAACCCCGCCTGGAAGCGCGCTGGTTTGCGTTCGGGCTCCTGGAGCGCACCCTGCCATACGACCCGGAACGGACCTGGCAGCTTCTTCGCCGCGCCGCGCGTGGGGCGTCCGATTGGATCACAGTTGATACCCTCGCGCACGCGTACGCGATCGGAATCGCCGGTGAGGCCTACCGCTGGGCGGAACTGGAGCAACTCGCCTACTCTCCATCGCGCTGGGAGCGCCGGCTGGTCGGCTCGACGATCGCCACGATGACGCACGGCCCGGCACGTCGGCTCGGCGCGCCGAAGCTGGCCGAGCGCGGGCTCCCGTTGCTCGGGCAGCTCATCGGCGATTCGGAGCCAGACGTCCAGAAGGCACTCGCCTGGGCGTATCGATCGCTGGCCGCGGTCGACCCGGAAGCGACGCTGGCCGAACTGGAGCGCGAAGCGGATCTCGTGACCGCCACCGCAGATGGACACCGCGCCTGGGTGATCCGCGATAGCCTCGCCAAGCTCGCGCCGGCCGCCGCCACGGACCTCCAGCGACGCCTGGCGGGCGTTCACCGACGACCGGGCGCGCCGTCCACGGCGGTCGCGGCCCGCACCGCCGCTCAGTTCGGTACGCTGCCGGACCCGGCATACCACCCTGAGCCGCCACTGTCCCCGGCTCGCAGCTGACCCGAGCAGGAGCGAATAGACCGTGACCGACGACCTGGGCGACATCCGCGGGATCCGCATCGAGGACGAGATGCGCGTCTCGTACCTCGACTACGCGATGAGCGTCATCGTGTCACGAGCCCTGCCCGACGTACGCGACGGGCTCAAGCCGGTGCACCGTCGGGTGCTCTACGCGATGGGCGAGATGGGCCTCTCGGCAACCAGCTCGTTCCGAAAGTGCGCCGCCATCGTCGGCGAGGTCATGGGCAAGTACCACCCCCATGGCGACCAGTCGATCTACGACGCCCTTGTCCGCCTTGCCCAGGACTTCTCGATGCGCTACCCGCTCGTCGACGGACAGGGGAACTACGGGTCGGTCGACGGCGACGCCGCGGCCGCGATGCGCTACACCGAGGCGCGGCTGACCGGGATCTCGGCCGAGCTGCTGGCCGACATCGACAAGGAGACCGTCGACTTCGTCGAGAACTACGACGGCACCCAGAAGCAGCCCTCCGTGCTGCCGGCGAAGCTGCCGAACCTGCTGATCAACGGCAGCTCCGGGATCGCGGTCGGGATGGCAACGAACATCCCGCCACATCACCTGGGTGAGATCGCCGACGCGACGGTCGCCCTGATCGACGACCCGGAGCTGACCTCCGACGATCTGTGCAAGTTCGTCACCGGACCGGACTTCCCGACCGGGGGGACGATCTTCCGATTCGAGAAGCAACGGAACAGCCTGACCGGCGAGTGGGAGACGGTTGACGCGATCCGCCAGATGTACGCCCACGGCCGCGGCCGCGTGGTCATGCGCTCGCAGGTCGCGTTCGAGGAGGTCCGCGGCGACCGGACCGCGATCATCGTCACCGAGCTGCCCTACCAGGTGAACAAGGCCACCTTGCTCGAAAAGATTGCTGAGCTGGTCAAGGACAAGCGGATCGACGGCATCGCCGACCTGCGCGATGAGTCCGATCGCGACGGGATGCGCATCTATGTGGAGATCAAGCGCGACGCGAATCCCCACAAGGTGCTCAACAACCTGTTCAAGTACACCCCGATGCAGCTCGCGTTCAACATGAACATGCTG
>JANNQZ010000381.1:0-10890 GCA_031401015.1 Chloroflexota bacterium
TTGGACGAATCGACGGATCCGGCTGCCGATCCGTCGCGTACGCCAACCCCATTGGAATTCCGTCCATCTCCCGCAGACTTGACATGCCTCGCGTCGTCGAGCTGGGGCGTCGCACTCTGGGCCATTCCCGAACTGATGCACTACCCGCCGTCAGCGAAACGGGCTCGACCGGATCCCGACCGTCGCGTAGATCGCCCGGGTCTCGGCGGCGACGTCCGCCCAGGTCGGCAGCGGGCCCGCGCCACGTTCGCGAGCTGCGCCCGCCACGCGGCGATGCACGTCGTCATCCGCCCAGATTGCGGCCAGCGCCACGGCCAGCCGCTCCGCGTCACCCGGCTCCACGAGCAGCCCGGCCCGCCCCACGAGCTCCGGCAAGGCGCCGACGGCCGAGGCCACGACTGGCGTTCCCGCAGCGATTGCCTCCACGATCGGGAGCCCGGTCGACTCCGAGAGGACGGGCAGGATCACAGCCCGTGCCGAGCGCACAAGACCAGCCAGCGCCTCGAGCGACAGGCTTGGCGCATGGACGAGCGAGCCACCCAACCCATGACGGGATGCTGCGCGTGCGATCGATGCCCGGTCAGCTGGGCTCGCGCCCGCCAGGACGACCTGCGGCGGCCACGCCATCGATGCGTCGAGATCGTCCGGACGCGGCCGCGCGGCCAGCGAGGCAAGGGCACCCAAAAGCGCCCGATGGTCAAGCCGGGCGTCATAGCGACCGGTGAACACCAGGTAGCGCTCGCGGACGCCCAGCCGCCCGCGAAGCTCGGCCACCTCGCGCTCCGGCGGTCGGGCGGAGCCCGCCGTGAACGCTGGCCGGGGTGCGATGGCCACGACGTGCAGGCGTTCGCGCCGGAGGTGCAGCAGGCGCCGCGCGATCCGTGCCACGCTCTCGGTCCCGACGATCACCGCCGCCGCATCGTGCAACAGCTTGCCGCGCAGTCGATGCCCAAATCGACCCGCGACCGAACCCTGGAATGCCCCAGGCATCTCCCACGGCGCGAGATCGAGCAACGTCACGACCACGGGCAGCCCCGGGGCGATCGGCAACGGCCCCCCGCCAACCGCGTGATAAACGGCGCCGGCTGCCCCGCCACGCTCCGCCCGCCAGGCGACCCCGAGCGAGGCGCCCCGCAGGATGAACGGGTCGACGGTCATCCCGGCGGCTCCCAGGATCCGCGTTGGCGGCAGCAAGCGGCGGCCGACTACGTCGAGGCGATCGTAGCGCTGAGTCGGATCCGACAGATCGGATCGAAGCAGGAAGGCAAAGGATTCGCCGGCGAGGGGATCCGCGTCATACGCGCCAAGCAGCCCGTCGAGGTAGGTCGCGGTCAGCGGCGCTCGGTCTGGAGTTTGGAGTGGCCGGGCATCCAGGACGACCCGGACGCCCCGGGTGGTGGTGGGCGCCGGGCCGCCGAGTCGAGTGACCGAGCTGGGGGCACTGGCCGAGCCGGGGGCACTGACCGCGTCGTGGCCGCCACTCGCGCGGGCCCCGCTGACACCGTCCTCGCGCCTGGTCACGACCGCCGACGGCGACGGAACAGTCGGTCGCGAAGCTCTTCAACCCGGAGCTGGACCACGACGACGAGGGCCTCCACGATGATTCGGCGGTGCATCTTGGACTGGCCGACCCGTCGGTCCCGGAAGGTGATCGGGACTTCGCGGACACGGGCGCCCGCGCGACTGGCCCGATACGTCATCTCGATCTGGAAGACGTAGCCACCCGCGTGGACACCGTTGAACGGCACCGCCGCCAGCGTGGCGGCCCGCCAGGCCTTGAACCCGCCGGTCAGGTCGTTCGCGCGGAGGACCAGGACGGTTCGAGCAAACAGGCTCCCGCCGCGCGACACGATGCGACGCCCCAGGCCCCAGTCCACCACGCCGCCGCCACGGGTATAGCGCGATCCGATCGCGAGATCCGCCTCGCCGCCGAGGATCGGCGCGACGAGCAGGGGGAGCGCCGCCGGATCGTGGCTGAAGTCGGCGTCCATCTGGATAACGACCCGTGCACCGCCCCCGAGCGCCTGGGCGAACCCACCGAGATATGCCCGCCCAAGCCCCTCCTTGGTCGCCCGGTGCAGGACCCGGATGCGCGGATCGGCCGCGGCCAATTCGTCGGCCAGGCGCCCGGTTCCATCGGGCGAGTTGTCGTCGACCACGAGCAATGTCGCCTCCGGCAACGCGGCCAGGATCGCCGCCGAGATCGGGCCGAGGTTGTCCGCCTCGTTGTACGTTGGCAGGACCACCCACACGCCAGACCCCAACCCCGCCCCGGCCTCCGGGTTGGTCATGGGCCTAGGGTGCCTTGACCGTGACCGTGCGCGTCAGACGCGACACGCCAATCCAGCTGGTCGCGCTGACCGATGCCGTGTAGACCCCGGGCTCCACGAGCTCGCGGTGACCATTGCGGCCGTTCCACGACCAGGTCCACGTGCCGGCCTCCATCGGCTTGTCCACCCAGACCCGGCGGACGAGCGTCTTGCCGCGATAGATCGAGACTGAAACGGTTGCCGCCCTCGTGAGCTTGAGGGCGAGCTGATCCTTCTGGCCCAGCTTTGGCTTGAATGATGAACGGGCCCAACTGATATTGGCGATCGTCCGATCCACGAGCACCGGCATCTGCTGCACAGTGCCGTTCCCGGCGGCATCGATGCCATCGAGCCTGAAGCGATACACACCATCGGCGACGGGCTTGCCGGCGCCGTCTATGCCGTCCCACGCCCACGTGCCAGCGGCCAGGGCGGAGAACTTCCAGGTCCGCACCGCCACGCCATCCTTGTCGAGAACCCGGGCGCGCCCGCTCACCCCTTCGCTCGAGACCATGCCCAGCGCGGTCGAGTCGAAGCGGCGATCGCCGTTCGGCGACATCGTCAGCGGGGCGGCGGTTGCGCTGAGCACGGGGAACGCCGAATCGAGCACGACCAGGTGCTCCACCGAAGCCCGGTTATCCGAGGCGTCGGCCGTCCAGACCGTGATCCGGTAGGCCCCGTCGGGGACCACGACGCCGTCGACGCCGCGGCCATCCCAGGTGAACCCGGGAACCGTGCCGTCCGCCAGGCCCTCCACGATCGCCGGGCCGGCGATCCCATCGATGAATGACTCGACGCGCCAGCCGTACCGGATGAGCCCAGTCGCGGTCAGGCCCACTGCGGTCACGTCCATTCGCCCGTCCCCGTTTGGCGAGAACGAGGCAGCACTGACGGTCGTGGCGGTGATCACCGGCGGCACCGTGTCGGTGATGAACTTGTCCTTGATGACCGCGTACAGCTCCGGCCGGCTGCCGTCGTAGCCGAGCGCCCAGATCCCGACCCCGCGCACGTCGTAGGCGTTGACGAGGTCGTACTTTGCCGCCAGAGTTTCGGCGTCGTCGTAGTAGAGCCCGCGCCACGCGGTCACGCAGCCATAGGTGTTCGTGCAGTTTTCGCGCTGGTACGTGGTCCAGGCGACCCCCTCGACGGGGTCATACCGACGGCCGTGGGTCGTGGCAAATTCGAGCGCCATCTCGTACAGCACAGATACGGATGCGCCGTACTTGGCGGCCGAGATGGTGGGCGCGTTGAGCTCCGGCGCCGCGATCGACCAGGCTCGCCCGTAGTAGGGGACGCCCAGGATCAGTTTCGAGGCCGGTACGCGGCTGGTGTAGGCGGCGAGCGTGTCGGCGATGTCGTAAACCGGCCCCCCGATTGGGGCGATCGAACCTGCTGTGCCGGACGAGGCGCCCTTGTAGTCATAGCCCATGATCACGATGGCATCGGCGCCACCGGGAGCGGTGGCGGCCTCGATCGGGTAGTTGCCGATGTAGCCGGTGGTATCGAAGGTCAGCTGGTAGCCGGGAGCGACGGCATCGAGCTGGGCGCGGACGGCCTGGACGAGGGCTGTGAACTGGTCCGCGAAGCCCGCCACGATCGGCTCGAAGTCCAGGTTGACCCCGTCGGCACCGCGATCACGGACGGCGGCGGCAATCTGCCAGGCCAGGTTGGCCCGAGCGGCCTCGCTGCCAAGCAGGGCCTTCTGGCGGGCGACCCCGGCCGAGTTCCAGGCGAAGCTCTGGATCGTGAGGACAACCCGGGTGCCGTTGGCGTGCGCCGTGCCGATGATGTCGGTCATCTGGGCACTGGTCCAGCCGCTCCATCCGACCGTCGTGGAGCCGTCGTCGTTGGTGATCTGGAGGGTGCCGTCCGCTGCCGCGCCGACGCCGAAATAGGCGATCGTGGAGAGCTTCTCCCAGTCAAGCGTGGTCGAGGCATCCGCCAGTTCCCAGTAGGGCAGGAACCCGAACACCTCCCGGCGCAGGCCGCCCGGATTGACCACGGCGGCGGGGCGGGCAAGCACGGCGTCGCGTGCAGCCCCGATCGGGCTGTCGGGCGCGAGACCGCCGGGCCGACGCTCGGGTTGGCCAGGTGGCGGGCCGCCGGCGCCTGGAGCCCGGAGCGGCGCGCTGCGCATCGTTGCGCCGCTGAGTCGGCCGGCCGGCAGGCGCCGTGGTGATGCCCCGGCGACCGTCCAATCGTCCTCGAGGCGTGGCGCGAACCCGATCGTGACCCGCTCACCGGGGGCAAAGTCGATTCGATCGTTCGCGTGCGCGACGGCATCCTCGTAGTGGACGGTCGGGCGGATGGCACCGGCGGCTGCGTCGGCCGAAGCCGAAGCGCCGGAATCCGCGGCACCGACACCCGCCAGTGGGGCGCTGAGCGCGATCGCGAGCAGGCCACTGCCCAGTGCGACGATCCGGGATCGGATGGGGTGCCCCCGATGGGGAACGGGACGACGACGGGTGAGCGACACAGGGTTCCTCGGTGAGGCTGCCAGTATCGGCGAGTTTGGCCCGGGGCGGCGGAGGCGTCCATCCGACGATGGTCCCGGTCGAGCGTAGTACGGGCAGGTCTGGTGCGGTCTGGTGCGGTGCCCGGGGCGCCAGCGAGCGCCGCGCCGACGTTCGGGCCGGGCAAGTGGTTCCCTCAGTGGAGCGGGAAGCGCCGCGCCGTCGACTGCGCCGAACCGGCGATGTCCACCCCGGTCGCCTTGAACGTGATGAGTCCCGTCGAGCCCGCCTTGAGCCTGACCGTCGCCCGCCAGGTCGTGCTTGACAGGGGCACGGTGGCCACGGACCAGGCGGCCAGGCCCGGCTGTGAGATCGTCACCCGCGGGTTCTCGGCCAGGGGCTCGGCGCTGGTGACCGTAATCGTGATCGACTGGCGGCGACCAGGTGTCGCGTCGCTCGGTTTGATGATGAAGGCGTCGGCCTCCACGGCCACCGACTGTGCGGCCACGAGGGTCCCGTCCGTCGCCAAAACATGGGACAGGTAGCGGCCAGGCGGCAGCATCGTCCCATCGGACCGCCGGCCATCGAACGTCCAGGTGTGGGTGCCCGCATCGAGCGCGACGCCGGCCAAATGAGTGTCGATGACCTTCGCCGCCGCATCGCGCAGCGTCCAGGTCACCACCATCGAGCGCGACAGGCTGAACGCGAGTTCGGTGGTCGGGGCGAATTGGTCGAGATCCTGCGGGAAGAAGACCGGCGCCGACGTCGTCACCGAACCGAGCGCGGAGATGACGTTGACCGCACGATCCTCGCCGGGACCGGTGTTGCCGGCCGCGTCACGCACAGCGATCGACAGGACGTATGCGCCGTCCGCCACCGGCGCCCCGGACCCGTCGCGGCCATCCCAGGCCACGGCGGTGGAGCCCGCGCCCGCAGCCACGGTCCACGACGTATGGGTGGTGCCGTAGCCGTCTCGAACGGAGATCGCGAACGTGCCCGGCTCAGACGCCGTTGCCTTGAACGTGACCGTTTCGCGGTTGCCGTCGCCATTGGGCGACAGCCACGATGTCGTCGCGGGCCCCGGGGTCATTGCCAGGAGCTGCGCCGCGGCGTTGCCCGGGACGGTGACTCCGGGTGGGTCGATGCCGGTATCGGCGTCGCTCACGCCGCCTCCTCCTCCGGTGACAAGGTCGCCGAGGGTCACCCCGGCCGTGCGGACCACCAGCGAGCGGTAGAAGCCCGAGGTGGGCGTGCGCGGATCCTGGAACGCCGTGGCACCCGGCGTGCGAACCGACGGGAAGGACACGATATTCCCATTTGCGTTGTGCTGGCCGGCCCAGAGCTGTTCGATCGGTTGCGCTGTGGTGAACAGGGCACGGAGATAGGGTTCGGGCCCGGAGTGGCCGTCGGCGATCACGGCGGCGGCGCCGGCCTTGAGGAACCCGGCGGCATAGTTGTCGACGCGCTGGCGCGCAACGGACACGCTCGGCTCGCCGTGACCCGGCTCGGAATTGCCGGCCGCGTAGCACAGGTGGTGGAGCAGGATCACCGCGCCCGGTGCGAGGTCGAGCGTGGCGATCGATGGCTCGCCGTAGTACTTGTTGTTGCTGTCGCCGGCGCCCGCGGTGGCGTTGAGTCCAAACCCGTCCTTGGTCGTGTAGTTGGGGTCAAACGTGTACGGGCTCGGCCAGCCGTTGCCGTGGCCCATGTAGATCACAAGGGAGGCCCCCGCAACCGCCGCTTTGACTCGCTCCCAGGTCGCGTTCGGACTGTAGACCTTGACGACGTTCGAGGTGTACTGGATCGCCTCGGCGTAGGCCTCGTCGGCGTAGGCGCGGTACTTCGGCGTGGTGCCATGCGTCGCGCCGACGATGATCACGACCTTGGGCTCACTGGCGGCAGCCTGGATCCCCTGAGCCGCAAGCGCCGGGGCGAGGGCGGCCGGGGAGACGGCGGCGGCGGCGGGCGCAGCACCACTCAATGCGGCGAGCAAGACGATGACGAGCGCGAGGGCGGGGTTGCGCAACGAAAGGCTCCGAGCGGGTCCGCGACGGCGGGAATGGGGATTCCTCGATCCCTGCTGGAACCCTCGCGGTCAGCGGGCCGCGACACAATCGCGGGATGGTCCCGTCGCCGCTAGTCCGTTTGGGTCGCCGCGAGTTCGGTCGAGTCGTCACGTGTCCGGTCCGGGGGGGCTGGGGGACCAGCCGGCGAGCCACGACCGCGGTGCACGCAGGAACCGGCGTGCGGATCGTTGCCCGCGACTTGCACGCGAACGGCACGCGACTTGCGCGCGACTTGCGCGCGAACGGCGCTCAGACCGTTCCGGCCCGCAGGCTGGCGACCAGGTCGGCGAGGCTCGGGTTCGACCGATCACGATCCGACAGGATCGGCTGGCCATCCGGGTGACCCGCCAGCGCCGGCCATGGAACCCCAACCGCCGGGTCGTCCCAGGCGAAGCCCAGCTCGTCCGATCCGTCGTACGCGTTGGTCACGAGGTAGAGCAGCTCCAGAGGCTCCAGGGCGAGGAAGCCGTGGGCCACGCCCGCCGGGATCACAACCCAGTCATCGGGCCCGATCTGGCGGGTTTCCACCTTCGGACGATCTGCCGAACCGTCAAGGAGCGGGCGCACGTCGACGATCGCGACAAAGGCGCGGCCCGCCGCCACCACCCAATAATCGAGCTGGTCGCGATGGAGGTGGAGGCCTCGCAGGACGCCGACGACCGACGTCGAGTGGTTGGCCTGCACGAATGGTGCCCCTCCCGCCAGATCGGCCACGTCCTGGGCCCGCCAGAGCTCGCGAAAGGTCCCTCGCGTGTCTGCGCGGCGTGCCACGGCGCCATACCGAACGCCCGGCAGCGCGGAAGGTGGACGATCAAGGCTCACGCTCGAACTCTCGACCGGCGCAGCAGCGCCGGGGCGTAGTCGGCCATCGCGTCTGGCCACGCTCGAAGCGGCTCGCCCATCGGAAGGGGCGTGGGCGCAAGGATCCCCCAGGTTGGCGGCGTCGATGGACGCGGCCACGTGCGCAGGGGCACATCGACGACCTCCACGTCGAGACTGGCTCGCGTGACGATGTCGCGTGCCCAGTCGGCGCGGCTGGCGATCCCGCGGTTGACCACGTGATGGATTCCGGCAATCGCATCGGCGGCCACGATCTCCACGATCGCTTCGGCGAGGTCGACGAGATAGGTCGGCGATCCCCATTCATCGGCGACCGCGCGAAGCGGCTGGTGCTCGGCGATGGCACGCTCGGCGGCCGCCAGGAGCCGGCTCGGGAAGTCGCGCCCGGGAGCCCCGAACAGCCAGGCGGTCCGAACGATGCCGATCTGCCCAGATGCCTGTCGCCCGAATGCCTCGGTCGCGAGTCGCTCCCCCTGGAGCTTGGAGGCACCGTACGGGTTGGCAGCGGCGGGCTCGTCGCCAGGCCCATACCCCCGGCCGTCCGTCCGCCGGCCATCGAAGACCTCGTTCGTGGAGATCGCGAGCAGGTCGATCCCGCGCGCGGCGCAGGCCTCCGCGAGGAGCCCGGTCGCGGTCCCGTTGCGCCGCATCGCCAGATCCGGATCGAGGGCGCAGCCGTCCACGTCGGTCCAGGCGGCTGCGTGGACCACCACTTCAGGTCGATCGGCGTCGAGGAGTGCGCCGATCCGTTCAGGCGCGTCCAGGTCAAAGGCTGCCCGATCCCACGCGACCGGTCCGGCCGGTCCGGTGAATGGCGCGTCGCCGAGCGCGCTCAGGAGCGCCCGACCGAGTCGACCGCGAGCGCCGGTCACCGCGACCCGCATCAGGCGCCCGAGACAGGGGCGCCGGCGCCCGTGGCCGTCGCCGAAAGGCCCGCGCCCGTGGCCGAGGCGCCGGAGGCCGCGGCTGGCTGGCTGGCCGCCAGTCGTCGCCCGTACTGGCGTTCATACCAGCCATCCCAATCGCCCGACTTGGCCGCCCGCCACCAGGGCTCGTTGGCCCGATACCAATCGATCGTGGACGCCAGACCCGCGTCGAACGACACGCCGGGTTGCCAGCCCAGCCGGGCCAGCTTTGACCCATCCATGGCGTAACGCCGGTCGTGCCCGGGGCGGTCCTCCACCTCGCGGACCAGTGACCAGGGTTTGCGGAGCCGCTCCAGCAGCGTCGCCACGACCTCACGATTGGCCCGCTCCTCGCCACCCGCCACGTTGTAGATCTCGCCACTCGCCCCGTGGCGAAGGACGAAGTCGGCGGCGGTGGCATGGTCCGCCACGTACAGCCAGTCGCGGCGCTGGAGACCGTCACCATAGAGCGGCAGCGGCAGGTCATCGAGCGCATTGGTGATGAACAGCGGGATCAGCTTCTCGGGGTGGTGATACGGGCCGTACGTGTTGGCACCGCGCGTCACCACGGCATCGAGGCCGTGAGTGATCACGTAGCTGCGGACGAGCAGTTCGCCGGCCGCCTTGGCCGCCGCGTACGGAGAACGAGGGGCGAGCGGCGCGTCCTCGGTGGCGTGCCCGGTCTCGACGTGCCCGTAGACCTCGTCCGTGGAAACCTGGAGGAGGCGCGGTCGGCGGGCGGCGAGGCGACACGCCTCCAGCAGCACGTGGACGCCGATCACACCGGTCGCGAGGAATGCCTCCGGGTCCAGGATGGACCGATCCACATGCGATTCAGCAGCGAAATTGACGACCGCATCCGCCGTCTCGACGAGCGGTCCGACGACCAGCGGGTCGGCGATATCGCCGCGCACGAACGTCAGCCGCGCGGACATCTCCGGGTCATCCCGAACAGGCGCAAGATTCGCCTCGTTGCCCGCGTAGGTCAACTTGTCCAGCACCGTGATCCGCGTCCCGTCGCGGCGACCCAGGACGTCGCGGACGTAGCAGGATCCAATGAACCCGGCGCCACCGGTCACCAGCAGCCGGTCGAGCTTCCCGATCCGACCGGTCACACTCACGCCGCACGACCGTGCACTGGTCAGGCCGTTGGCCGGCTGACCGGCGGCGCGAGTCGCCCCGCCGCGTCGTCGGCTGCCGCGAGTTCGGCCGCGCGCATGAGCGAGGGCACCGTGCCGGCATCGGTCCAATGGCCCTCGTAGACCGGCGCGAACAGGCGACCACCCGGGATGTAGTGGTTGAGCACGTCCGTGATCTCGAGTTCCCCGCGCCCGGACGGCGCCAGGCTCTCGATCACCTCGAACGCATCGGGGCGCAGGAAGTAGACCCCGATCGGGATCAGATCGCTCTTTGGCTGGGCAGGCTTCTCCTCGAACCCGACAACCCGACCATTGGCGTCGAACTCGGCGACGCCGAAACGCTCCGGATCCGCCACGCGATACAGCAGCGTTCCCGCACCAAAGCCACCGCGCTCGAATTGCGCGGCCACGTCTGCCAGCGCCGGGCCGCGCAGGATGTTGTCGCCGAGGACGCAACAGAACGAGTCGTCGCCGACGAAATCGCGGGCAAGCCCGATGGCGTGGGCGATCCCCAGCGCCCCCGACTGGTAGCGGTAGGTCAGGTCAAGCCCGAAAGCCGCGCCGTCCGCCAGCAATTCGACCACGTCGCCGACGCTCTTGCCGCCCACCACCACCATCACCTCGCGGATCCCCATCCCGGCAAGCGTCTCGATCGGGTAGTAGATCATTGGCCGGTCGTAGATCGGCAGCAGGTGCTTGTTGGTGACGATGGTCAGCGGGTAGAGCCGGGTCGCGGTTCCGCCGGCAAGGACGATGCCCTTCATCGCCGCGAAGGGTAGCAGCCGCCGCCCCTCGGGAACGTCAGGGCTGGGCGCTCGGGGCGGGACTCCCGCTGGCGCTCGACGATGGGCTCTCGACCGGGGTGAGGCACGGCTGCTCGCCCTGGGGCAGGGTCCCGTCCGGTTCGTCGCAGTTGATCGGTTGCTGTTCGAGCGGCGGCAGCCCGCCGACGTAGTCGGTGATCACCAGGACGAATTCGAGCTTGTCCATGTTGGCGGCTGGCTGGAGGTACGCCGTCTGGACGACGTCGTTGGCATCGCGCCGGACGTCGATCACCCGGCCGATCAGCAGGCCTTTCGGGTAGGGCGAGCGGATCCCGCCGCCAAGCTCGATGCCCGCGGTGAAGACCTCGTCGCCGATCGTGACGATCGCCGCTGCGTCAACGTCCTGCATCTCCA
>JANNQZ010000382.1:0-7911 GCA_031401015.1 Chloroflexota bacterium
CATCGCCACGCTGCAGACCGTCGATCTTGCCTATCACCTGCGTGCAGGAGGCGAGATCCTCGATACGGGGATAATCCCGAGCGTTGACACCTGGACGTTCACGGCGGCCGGCGAGCCATGGATCGACCAGCAGTGGGGCGCCCAGGTCATCCTCGCAGCCGTCTACCGGCTCGGCGGCTGGACCGGGCTGGTGCTGTTGCGAGCCGTGCTTGTGGCGTTCATCTTCGGCTGCCTGTTCGAGATTGGGCGCCGGGGCGGCCTTGGGTTGCGCCGCGCCGCATTGCTGACGCTGGCGGCATTCGTCGTCTCTGCCGCGGCACTCAGCCTGCGTCCGCAGCTGCTCGCCATGGCGTTGTTTGCCGGCGTCCTGCTGTTGATCGCTGTCCGCCGCAAAGATCCGGGCCGGCTATGGGCGGTTCCGGTGCTCGTGCTGGTCTGGGCGAACATCCACGGGAGCTTCTTCCTGGGACCGCTGGTGCTCGGGCTCGCCTGGCTGGCGGATCTGCACGACCGGGTGGAGCGGCCGCATCGGACCCTGCTGGTCGCCTTCATCGCGGCTGCAGCGGCCTGCGTGACGCCGTTCGGGCCGGCAGTCTGGGCCTACGCGGTCGGCCTGTCGACCAATCCCGAGGTGACCAGGCGGATCACCGAGTGGCAGAGAACATCTGTCAATGACGTCCCGGGGATGCTGTTCTTTGGCTCCGTCCTTGTCGTTGCCGCGCTCGTCGTTCGTCGCGGTCGGACCGTGCCGTGGCCGACGTTGGTCTGGCTCGGGGTCTTCTTCGCTATTGGGGCCTATGCCGCGCGCGGGATCGCCTGGTGGCCGCTTGGCGCGGTCGCCGCGATCGCGGGCGTGCTCGTAACGGGCGAGGCGGGCGGCCGGGAACCGCGTGCGGGACCACCCCTGATGCGGCGGCTGAATGCTCTCGTCGCCGGCGCCATCGTTGTGTCCGGCATTGCACTGTTGCCCATGTGGCGGTCGACGGACCCGGCCCTCGGGGCTCCGGCTGGGGTGCTCGCGAATGCGCCACCCGGCATCACCGCCGCGGTGCGTGGGGTCGCTCGCCCAGGAGACCGCCTGCTCAATCCCCAAGTGTGGGGCTCCTGGTTCGAGTTCGCCCTGCCCGATCTCCCTGTTGCCATCGACTCGCGAATCGAGCTCTTCCCACCCGGAGTCTGGGACGATTACGACGTGATCCGAAGTGGTGGAGTCCGCTGGATCGATCGCCTGAACGCCTGGGATCCGACGGTCGCTGTCGTGCCAGCCCGCGAGGAAGGCCTCCTCGATCGCCTCACCGGCATCGGCTGGCGCGTGGCGTTCTCGGACGGGGACGGTTCCGTGCTGCTCGCCCCTGACCGATGATGACCGTGTCGGCGGTCTCACGCGTGATACATTGCGCCGATGACTGAAGTCACGATCCGGGAATTGCGCAACCACGGCGGCGAGGTGATCGACCGCGTCGCCGCGGGCGAGCGCTTGACGGTGACCCGCAACGGCAAGCCCGTCGCCGAGTTGCGTCCGCTCAGCCGTCAGCCATTGTCGGCGGCGGAGCTCGTCCGACGGTGGCGGCGGCTGGAGCCCGCCGACCCCGTGGAGTGGCGCCGCGACCTGGACGCCGTCATCGATCCCTCGATCTGGTGACCGCGGGGCGCGGCCTGCTCGACACGAGCACGGTGATCCTTCTACCGCGTCTGCCTCGGTCGGTCCTTCCGGATGAGCCGTTGATTTCGGCGGTCACATTGGCCGAACTCTCGGTCGGTCCATTGCTGGCGGGGTCGGACCGCCAACGCGCGTTACGGCTCGCCGAGTTGCAGCAGGCTGAGGTCGATTTCGAGCCGGTACCCTTCGACGCGGTCGCGGCGCGTGCGTTCGGTCAGGTCGCGGCCTCTTTGCGCCGCGCCGGGCGCAAGACTTCAGCACGAACCTACGACGCCTTGATCGCCGCGACCGCGATTGCGAATGAGGTCCCTCTGTACACCTGCAACCCGGGGGACTTCGCCGGAATCGATGGCTTGGGCGTGATTGCGATCCCTTATCCGGATGGGGAGCCGTCGCCGGAGTCGTGATGCATCCGACGCGCATCAGGTACCAGCCCCGCGCCGGGACCTTCGGGGGTCGGTGGCGGACGCCGCGGGGCTGCTAGAGTCGCGCCCATGACCGAACGCACCGACGATCTCGATGTCGTCGTGCTCGGTGGCGGGGGCCACGTCGGACTGCCGCTCAGTCTCGCCTTCGCCCAGGCCGGGTTGCGTGTTGGCATCTACGACACGAACCAGGCAACGCTCGACCGGGTCGCGGCCGGAGAGATGCCGTTTCTCGAAACCGGGGCGGACCAACTCCTCCGCGACATCCTGCCAACGGGACGACTCACGTTTGGGGCATCGGGCGAGATGATCGAGCGGACGATGTGCCTGGTCGTGGTCATCGGAACGCCCGTGGACGAATTCCTGGGACCGTCGATGACGATCTTCGAGAAGGCGGTCAACCAGATCGCGCCCCATCTCCGCGATGGGGCACTCGTTGCGCTTCGGAGCACCGTGTATCCGGGGACCACCGGCTATGTAGCGCAACACCTGGCAGACCGTGGCTGCCGGGTCGACGTCGCGTTCTGCCCGGAGCGGATCGCCGAAGGCCACGCGCTCGAGGAGCTTCACTCGCTGCCCCAGATCATTGGGGCGGACACTGATGAGGCGGCGGTCCGGGCTGCGAAGCTGTTCGGCGTGCTGGCGTCGAAGACGATCCGCACCACGACCAAGGAAGCCGAACTGGCCAAGCTGCTCACCAACACCTGGCGCTACATGAAGTTTGCGGTCGCCAACCAGTTCTTCATGATCGCGGACCAGGCTGGTTTGGACTACACCAACATCCTGCGAGCCATCCGGGAGGATTACCCGCGGGCTGCAGATCTGCCCGGCCCTGGCTTTGCTGCCGGGCCGTGCCTGTTCAAGGACACGATGCAGTTGGCCGCGTTTACCGCCGACCACTTCCCGCTCGGCCAGGCCGCGATGCAGGTCAACGAGGGCCTGCCCGCGTACATCGTGTCGGCGCTTGAACGCCGCTACGGCGGACTCACGGGCAAGACCGTGGGGATCCTGGGGATGGCCTTCAAGGCCGAGTCGGACGACCCGCGGGCATCGCTCAGCTACAAGCTGCGCAAGCTGCTCAGCTGGGCCGGGGCGACGGTGCTCGCGACGGATCCCTACGTCGCAGACGACCGACTGGTGTCGCTCGACCGCGTTCTCGCGGAGAGCGAGATCCTGGTCCTTGGTGCTCCCCACAAGCCCTATCGGGGCCTTCAGCTCGGGGGCAAGGACGTCGTGGATGTCTGGGGCGCCCTCGGCCACGGCATCCAGCTCTAGACCAGCCGTGCGAGTTCGAGCGCAAACGATGGTCCTCGGCGGGCTGGCCGCAGCCGCGGTCTTCTCCGTGATCGGCATGGCCAAGATCCTGCTGGCGAATCCCGACTTGTTCGGGATCGACCTCCCTGCCTACGTCGAGGCCGCCAGTCGTCTGCTTGCCAGCGGAACGCCGTACTCGTCGCAACTGCTGTCGGGCACGCTTGACCGCTACGACATCGCGACCGGCTATCTCTACCCCCCACCACTCGCACAGTTGTTTGTGCCGCTCTCCGTGTTGCCAATGTCGGTGCTCGCGCCAATGTGGGCTCTTGCCCAGCTCGTGGGATTGGCTTCGTGGCTCGCGATGCTGGGCATCGCGGTCGCCGCGTTCGGCAAGACCCGGATTCATTCGGGGTTGGTCCTCGGTCCAGCGGACGGAGGCTGACCCATGCCTGCCTCGATCACGGGCGCCGCCGGGTTCATCAACGCGGTCCTCGTCCACGAGCGGCGCTAGCCATGGACAGAAGCCTCCCCGAGCCACGCCCGTCCTCAGTGCCCCGAGCGATTCCCGACCGCACGCGCTGGGGCCGCCCGGTCGCCGTCTCGCTCACGCTCTTGTTCGTGGTAGTTGGCCTGGCCTTCCTCAACGCCGGTCTGGCACTGGTCGGGCAGACAATTGTTGGGCTGGACATCGGACACTACCTCGATGCGACCCGGCGATCGATCGAGAGCGGGACCCCGTATCTTGCAAATGAAGTCGCCGGTCCTTTCCTAATCGATCCGTTGACGTACCTTCATCCCCCGATTGCCCTGTACCTGTTCGCACCGTTCCTGGTGCTCCCCGTCGCGTTGTGGTGGGCGATCCCGATCGGCATCGTGGCCTGGTCCGTGGTCGCATGGCGACCGGCGGACTGGACGTGGCCGGTCATGGCGGCGCTGCTCGCTTTCAGTCGGTTCCATATCCCGCTCATCGTGGGCAACTCCGACCTGTGGATCTGGGCTGCTATCGCTGCCGGCCTCCGGTTTGGGTGGCCCGCGCTCCTGATCGTTGTCAAGCCGAGCCTCTTTCCGTTCATGCTGATCGGTCTCCGCCACCGATCCTGGTGGGTCGGCGCGGCGATTGTTCTCCTCATCAGCCTTCCGTTCGGGTCCCTCTGGATCGACTGGATTTCCGTCCTGCGCAATGCGCCCAAGGACATTGGCTACTCGGTCGCCAACGTTCCATGGCTGCTCGTCCCCGTTGTGGCCTGGCTGGCCCGAACAAGACCAGAGAGGGGCTGATCTTGCGCATCCTGATCACGGGCGCCGCCGGATTCATCAACGGCTACCTAGTGCCCGAACTCCTCGAAGCCGGGCACGACGTGATCGGGCTCGACGACTTCAGCAAGTACGGCCGACTGACGAAGTCCTACGACGGCCACCCGCGGTACCGGTTCGTGGAGGGCGACGCCAAGGACAACGCGCTGGTTCGCGAGCTCGCGGCCGACTGCGACCAGGTCGTCGCCGCCGCGGCCATGATCGGCGGGATCAGCTACTTCCACGAATTCGCCTACGACCTCCTCGCCGAGAACGAGCGGATCCTGGCCACGACCTTCGACGCGGCGATCGCCGCCCACCGACAGGGCCATCTCGAGCGAATCATCGTGATCAGTTCGTCGATGGTCTACGAGTCCGCGACCGTCTTCCCGACGCCGGAGGGCGCGCAACTGTCCTCGCCGCCGCCCATCTCAACCTACGGCTTCCAGAAACTGGCCTCGGAGTACTTTGCGGAGGGCGCCCTGGAGCAGTACGGACTGCCATACACCATCGTGCGGCCGTTCAACTGCGTAGGCATCGGCGAGCGTCGGGCGCTGCGCGACACCGACATCATGAGCGGTAACGTGAAACTGGCCCTGAGCCACGTCGTGCCGGACCTCGTGCTCAAGATCCTCAAGGGCCAGGACCCGCTCCACATCCTTGGCGACGGCAACCAGGTCCGCCACTACACCTACGGCGGTGATCTTGCTCACGGGATTCGGCTGGCGATGGAGTCACCGGAAGCCATCAACAACGACTTCAATCTCTCGACCGCTGAATCCACCACGGTCCTCGAACTGGCGGAATCCATCTGGCGCAAGATCCACACCGACGGCCGGCCGTTTCGCTACGTCAGTGACGCACCGTTCGAGCACGACGTGCAACTCCGTGTGCCCGATGTCCGCAAGGCGCGCGACGTCCTCGGCTTCGAGGCGACGGCCACACTGGACGCGATGCTCGACGAGGTCATCCCGTGGATCCGTGCCGAAGCCGCGGTTGGCCGGTTGTGACCAGGCTCCTGCCGGAGCTCTATGAGGCTCGCTTTGACGAGCGGGAGGTCAGCGCCAAGGACGCCGTCTGGCGCGAAATCGTCCGGTACCTCGAGCGCTACATCGACTCGGACGCTCCAGTCCTCGATCTGGGGTGCGATCGCGGCCATTTCATCCGGTTCGTCGACGCCAATGAGCGCTGGGGAAGCGACATCCGGGACATGCGTGCGTCGCTGCCCGCGGACATCCGGTTCGTCCAGGCACCCGGGCTTGAACTGGCCAAATCTGCGCCGACAACGCACTTCGGCACCATCTTCATGAGCAACTATCTCGAGCATCTCGACACGAGCGACGCGGTGATCGACCAGCTTCGAGTGGCAGCCAGTCTGCTGCGACCCGGAGGCCGAATCATCATCCTCCAGCCGAACATCCGGCTCGTCGGGCCGCGCTACTGGGACTTCATCGATCATCGCGTTGCCCTGACCGAGCGCAGCCTGCTCGAGGCGGCAGAACTCGCCGGTTTGCGCACGGTGGATCTGATCACGCGGTTTCTGCCGTACTCGACGAAGGGCCGGCTCCCCAGCGCCGGAGCGCTCGTCCGCGCCTATCTCGCCTTCCGCCCGGCCTGGTGGCTCATGGGCAAGCAAACGCTGTTCGTGGGTGAGCGGGCCCCGTGAACGTGGCGCCCGAGCTCTCGATCGTCCTGCCCGTTTACAACGAGGGTGAGGCCGTCGCGCCCGTGTTGCGAGCGCTGTCGGCCGGTGTGTCAACGCCTCACGAACTGGTCGTGGTCTACGATTTCGACGGCGACACGACGGTTCCGGTCATTGCGGAGCTGGCGTCAGAACTCCCGCGCCTGCGTGGGCTTCGAAACGATCTGGGCCGGGGCGTCCTGAACGCAATGAAGGCTGGTATTGCCGGCACCGCCGCGCCGTATGTCCTGATTTCAATGGCGGATGGGTCGGATGAGCCACACATCGTGGACGCGATGGTCGCGCTGGCACGCCAGGGCGCCGACGTGGTCGCCGCATCCCGCTACATGCGCGGCGGCCGTCAGTTCGGTGGGCCGCCGCTCAAGCGCCTGATGAGCCGGACGGCGGGCCTGACGCTGCACTGGTTTGCTCGTGTCCCAACCCACGATCCAACCAACAACTTCAAGCTCTACTCCCGGCGCTTCCTGGAATCGGTGACGATCGAGAGTACGGCCGGCTTCGAGCTGGCCCTGGAGCTGACGGTCAAGGCGACGGTTGCCCGCTGCCGGATCGCCGAGGTGCCCACGACCTGGCGCGACCGGACCGCGGGCCAGAGCAACTTCAAGCTGCGGGCATGGCTGCCGCACTACATGCATTGGTACCTGCGGGCACTTCGTGCGCGCTGGCTTCCGTCCCGAGGATGAAGGGTCTCCGGCTGGCGGCCGCGCGGATCGGTCTGCCGGCGTGGTTCATCGCCATCGACCTGCTCTGGCTTGCGAAGCCCGATGCGTTCGCGATCGACGCCCGTCACTATCAGCGCGCGGCTTCGGCGTGGCTGGCGGGCGGGGACCCCTGGTCGGTTGCCGAGGGCGTCGCCAGCAACCAGTACTCGGGGGGCCCGCACACGCTCCTGTTCTACGTGCCGACGAGCTGGCTTCCCCTGTCCATTTCGGTGGCCATCTGGATGCTGCTGGGGCTGGCGGCGTCGGTCTGGCTTGTCCGCCGGCTCAACGTTCCGATCTGGTGGATCCTGTTTCCGCCGGTGACCCACGCGATCTGGAACGGCAACCCGCAGTCGATTGGGCTTGCCCTCCTCGTCCTCGGCACGCCGTGGGCCGCCGTGGGCGCAGTGGGCTTGAAGCTCTACCTTGGCCTGGCGCTGTTCCGGAAGCCGCGAACCGTGATCCTGGTCGGGATCGCGCTGCTCGCCTCCCTGGTGGTCCTCCCCTGGCAGCTCTATCTTGCCGATGGGCTCGGCGTCGGTGACCACATCGCCGGCGCCTGGAACGGCAGTGCGTGGCGCATTCCGATCCTGATCCCGCCGACCCTGCTGGCGCTCTGGATCCTGCGTCGGCACGGAGCGGAATGGCTGGCGGTCCCTGCAATCTGGCCGGCCACCCAGTTCTACTACGTGGCGACGGCGTTCCCATTCGTTGTCAGACGCCCGTTGCTGGCAGCCGCGTTCGCCGTGCCGGCGCCGCTAGTGGTTCCGCTGGCCGCTGTCGCCATGGCGATCCTCCATGTCTGGCGCCGCCGGGAGCGCTCGTTCGGCCGTCCTGACCCCGTCGATCGTGCGCCGCTCTGGTTACGGGGTC
>JANNQZ010000383.1:0-11406 GCA_031401015.1 Chloroflexota bacterium
CCTCGGGCTCGCTGAGGCGTTGAACCTGGAACTTCGGGCACTACTGGAAGCCGATTGCCCGTACATCCAGATCGATGAAGGTGCCTTGACCGCCATCGGCGATGACGATGAAGAGTGGCGACTCTACGCTGAGACCGAACGTCGTCTAACCGCGGGCCTTGAAGCGCGCCACCTGAGCCTGGGCCTCTATCGTGGCGCCATCCACCCGGCCGGTCACGAGAGCATCGTTGCCGGGGCGTATCGGAGCTACCTCGTGGATGCGTTCGGGGGCCCCGAGGCCTGGCGCTTCGTATTTGCTGTCCCACCTGAGCGGGGCATCGTTATCGGTGCGCTTGACGCCGCGACTCCACTGCGCGACGACCCGGAGTTGATGGTCTGGGCGATGGCCTGGGCCGGGCACGCCGATCGGAGCACAGATCGGATCGGCATCGCTGCGAACGGGAGCCTGCGATCGATTGGCCGTCACCCCGCCCGGCGCAAGATCGAGCAGATGGGCGAGGCTGTCGGGATCGCCCGAATGGGTCCGCTCCAGGAGGTGGCCGAGGCCCTCGACCCCGATCCCCTCCACAGCAGGATGGCGCATCTCCGGACGATGGCCGAGGCGGTGGAGGCGGCCCGGGCGTCGCGGTGACACCGGTGCCTGGGCACGTGGCGACCTGGTGATGCCGAATGCAAGTCGAGCCGCGCGGCTGGTCGGGTGCGCTGCGATCGTTGGCGCGATCCTGTGGCCCGTTGCCCTCGCCGATCTGGCTGCGACAGCGGGACTGGCGCTAGTCCCAGCCTCCACGCCAATCGCCGTGCCAAGGCCGCTCCCGATCGTGCCCCTGGGAATCTCGCTGCTCTCGTTCGTCGCGGTCATCCTCGTGCTGGAATTGCGTGCCGTGGCGGTCCTCAAGCTGGCGGATCTCATCGGCGACTTGAACGTCGCCACGGCGGCTGCGGTCTTCCTTCTCGCGGGCATCGTGGGCGAGGCTGGTCTGCTCGGGCCTGGGTTTGTCGTCCTGTTCGTCGGGTCCGTCATCTTCGGCGTGGCAGGGCTCGACGGCAGGCGCCGGCCCCGTTGGGGCAGCGCGTTGATCGGTTCGGGGGCGGGTGGCCTCCTCGCCTGCCTGTTCGCGGTCGGCTTGCTCGGCCCGACCGGGCTTGCTGGGGTGACCGAGGTGGCCCTGCTCAGCGTCCTGCTCTACTCCGCCGGCTGGGCCTGGCTCGGCGTCCACCTGGCCCTTGCCCGACCGCTCGCCCCGCCGGCCTGAGCTGGAGCTGCGGATCGTTGCGCTGGTCAATGGCGCGTGCCCGGGCCGGGACAGGCGAGGAACGCCCGGCGCGCCATCCGACCAATGGTGCCGCGATCCCGGCCCTTGCCGCCTTCCTCCGCAGTTGATTGGTCCGCCTGGCGGACCGGCCGACTGGCGGACGCCCCATCAAGGGCGGTTCGTCGGTCGGTTGGTCCGCTCCCCGTTCCAGGGGGGCCTGGGCGACTGGCGAACGCCCCACCTCGGTCGGGTCGTCGGTCGGTTGGTCTGCCCCCCGTTCCAGGAGGCTTGGGCGACCGGCTGGGGAGGCGCGGACAAGGTTCGCCCGGGTCAGGGTGCCTGGCGTGCCTCGGGATTGACGACATTGCGAGGGCGCTCGCCGGAGATAAACCGCCAGGCCTCCTCGGCGGCCAGCAGTGCCAGGTCGTGCCGTGCCTCCTGCGAATACCAGGCGACGTGCGGCGTCAACAGCACGTTGGGACGCTGAAACAGAGAGCGGGACAAGTCCGGGTTCGGTTCGTCCTCGAGGACGTCCAGCGCGAGCGAGGCGATCCGGCCGTCCTCGAGCGCCGCGTCGAGCGCCGCGAGGTCCACCAGCCCACCGCGGCTCGTGTTGACCAGGACCAGGCCGGGCCGGGCCCGCGACAGTCGCTCGGCATTGACGAGGTGGCGGGTCGCGGCCGTCAGCGGCGAATGCAACGTGATCGCGTCGCTCGTCTCGAACAGCTCGTCCAGCCCGATCGGGGCCGCGCCGGCCGCGCGAACGTCCCCCTCGGACAGCATCGGGTCATACGCCACGACCTCAAAACCAAAGCCCAACGCCCGCGCCGCGACAGCCCGACCGATCCGGCCAAACCCGACGATCCCGAGACGCCGGCCCCTCGCCCGGCGCACCGGCGGCATCAGGGCCGGGTTCACCCACGCCCCGGCGTGCCAGATCCTTTCCAATTCTGTGAGTCGGCGCCACGCCGACATGAGCAGCAGGATGGTGTGGTCGGCCACCTCGTCGACGCAGTAGTCCGGGACGTTGACGACCCAGATCCCCGCGGCCGTCGCCGCTTCGACATCGATGAGGTCGTAGCCGATCCCCGCCCGGATCAGCAGGCCCGTCCGGCGCAAGGTGGCGATCTCCGGTCCCCGGAACGGCAGCACGCCGATGATGGCTGCCGGGCAGTCGGCGGTGAGAGCCGCGGCCTCCGCGGCGCTGGCCCCGTCCGGAACCACCTGAACGTCGACGCCGCGCTCCCGTAGCAGGGTGATGGCGGGCTCCAACAGGACCTGCGAATCGGTGATGGCGACTCGCTGCGCGATGGTGTCCGACATTCCAGCCTCACTGCAACTCGTGGATTGTCGACAATGTACACTGCGAGCCGACGCCCGGCGGGGGCGTCCGGCTCGGCGGCCCACACGGCCTTGAGGGACAGAGGAGCGACGTCATGAGCGCGACTTCCATCGGCTTTGGCATCCTCGGCTCGGGCAACATGGCCCGCGTCTACGCGGATGCCCTGGCGACCCAGGTGAGTGGCGGGCACCTGGTCGCGGTCGCGCTCGGATCGCGCGCGGAAGCCCTGGCCGCCGAATTCGACGTCGGGGTCGAAGCGTCGGCGGGGAATCTCGTCGCCCGGAGCGACGTGGACGTGGTCGTCATCGCCACGCCGCACTCAACGCACTTGCCGCTGGCCGTGATGACCGCGAATGCCGGCAAGCACGTCTACCTCGAGAAGCCGATGGCCCTCGATGTCGCAGAATGCGACCAGATCATCGATGCCTGTCGGCGAGCCGGCGTGCTCCTGACGATCGCCAAGCAGACGCGCCACATGGAGATGTCCATGCGGGCCAAGTCGTACATCGATGAGGGCCGCATCGGCGACATCCTCTTTCTTCGCCCGATGAGCGTCACCCCCGGCGCCGGGTTTGCCAATGTCCCGCAGAGCTGGCCGTCCGACCCTCGGGAAGGCGACGCGTTCCTGGACTGGGGCTCGCACGCCTGCGATGCCATCCGCTGGTTCACCGGTGCCGAGCCGGTCCGCGTCTATGCGGACTATGACAACCGCACCGGGCTGCCGCTCGAAAACCCCACCGCGATGGTCCAGATCCGCCTGTCCAACCGGGCGATCGCCCAGATCCTGCTGTGCTACGAGATCGGACCGTCCGGTTTCGGCTCCCGGCGAAACAACCAGTACCAGATCGTCGGGACCGAGGGCTCGATCTTCTGGGATCTCGACCGGGTCGAGCTGGTCACCGGCGCGCGCGACGAGCAGGTCTTCGAGCTGCCGAGCTGGACGCTCCCCGATTTCAAGCCGCGCGACCCACGCCGGATCGGTAACACGGCCCGCCAGCTGGTCGACTTCATCGCGTCGCTGCGGGCCGGTACGGCGCCCGCCATCACCGGCGAGGACGGGCGGGCGGCCATCGAGATGACCCAGGCGGCCAAGCTCTCCGCGCGGACGGGTCGGGCCGTCGATCTTCCCCTCACGGACGCGGGCGCGTCGCCGAGCTGACGGATCAGCCGCCGCCCCCGGAGTAGCGCCCATGAAGATCACCGACGTCCGGACGATGCTGCTCCATGGCCCCGACCCGCACGGCGTCGGCGGCATCGAACGAACCTGGCACGTGCTGCTGGTCCGGGTCGACACCGACGCCGGTATCTACGGGCTGGGCGAAGCGGGCAACTTCATGGGCGACCGCCAGGCGATCGCGTATGCACGCGACTGGCTGATCGGCCGTGACCCGCTGGCGATCCGGCCGTTCGTGCGGGCGATGTTGTCCGGTGGGCTGCCGCCGTACGAGCCGCAGATGAGCCCGACAGCGACGGTGGACGGGCCGGCGGTCTGGGCCGTCAGCGGGGTCGAGATGGCGCTGTGCGACCTCGCCGGGAAGATCCTGGGCACGCCGGTCTACAACCTGCTCGGGGGCGCGTTTCGAGATCGGATCCGGGTCTATCTCGATCGCAGCGGCGTCGCCGATCCGAGTGACCTTGGAGCCTGGCGCGCCATGACCGAGCGCGTCACCGCCGACGGCTTCCACGACTTCAAGTTCGACGCCGAATGGATCGCCCCGGAGGTGAACCGGGATCCCTGGAACCGCCAGATGCGGAGCGACCAGATCAGACTCACCTATGAGCGCCTCGCGGTCGTGCGCGAGGTCGCCGGACCGGACGCGGAGATCGCCCTGGACGGCCACATGAGCTTCGACGTCGAAACGGCGATCCGGCTGGCCAAGGCGCTCGAGCCGCTCGACCTAAAGTGGTTCGAGGACCCGGTGCCGATCCTCAACTTCGACGCCCTGAAGCGAGTCCGCGACGAGAGCCCGATCCCGATCTGCGCCGGCGAGATGCTGGTGCCCGACCAATTCCGCGAGATGATCGATCGACGCGCGGTCGACATCGTCCACCCGGACCTGTTGTTCGTGGGCGGCCTGCACGAGGGCAAGAAGGTCGCAGACTACGCGGACCTCAACGGGATCCCGCTGGCGATCCACAACAACGGCTCGGCCATGAACACCGTAGCCGAGGCGCATCTCGCCGCCGCCTGCCCCAACTTCATCGGGCTCGAGTACCACTTCTGGGACGCCAAGTGGATCGGCCAGGTCGTCCGCCGCGAGGGCGTGCCGCTGTTCGACGACACGGGCCACGTCCCGCTGACCGATGCGCCCGGGTTTGGCGTCGAGATCGACCCCACGATCGCGGCGCGCTACCTGGCGCCGGGCGAGTCCTTGTTCTGAAGGCGTCTGCCTTGACGCTGGTTCCGTGCCACCGTAGATTGTCGACAATGTTCCCGGACGTGCGCCGCGCCGTCCTTCCTGTCCCAGGGTCGAAACCGCCCGCCGAGAGGTAGCCCAAATCACCATGGCCGATATCGCGCTCCGCCTCGACAGCGTCTCTCGCCATTACGGGACCGTCAAGGCCGTCGACAACCTGTCGATCGACATCCCGTCGGGCGCCTTCGTGACGCTGCTGGGCCCATCCGGCTGCGGCAAGAGCACGACGCTGAGCCTGATCGCCGGATTGGACCGGCTGGACTCGGGGCGGATCCTGCTCGGCAACGAGGACATCACGCTCACGCCGCCGAACGAGCGGCGGATGGCCATGGTCTTCCAGAACTACGCGCTCTACCCGCACCTGAATGCGTTCGACAACATCGCCTTCGGCCTCAAGCTTCAGCACCGTCCGAAGGACGAGGTCAAGTCCCGCGTTGGCGCGGTGGCCGAAGCCCTGGACATCACCCACTTGATGAAGCGCAAGCCCGGCCAGATGTCCGGCGGCCAGCAGCAGCGCGTCGCTCTCGGTCGAGCACTCGTCAAGGAGCCGCTGGTCTTCCTGCTCGACGAGCCGTTCAGCAACCTCGATGCGGGTCTGAGAAGCCGGATGCGGACGGAAGTCAAGCACCTGCACTTGAAGCTGGGCACGACCAGCGTGTTCGTGACCCACGATCAGGAGGAGGCGATGACGCTGTCCGACCTGATCGCAGTCATGCGTGACGGGAAGGTGGTTCAGCTCGGCACGAGCCGCGAGATCTATCGCCACCCGGAAGACCTGTATGTCGCGACGTTCGTCGGCAAGCCGAAGATGAGCCTCGTGGACGGCGCCCTGGAGCGCACCAACGGCTCGGTGTCGTTTGTCTCGCCGGACCTGCGCATCGCGCTCGGTTCGAGCGAGCAGCTGGGGTTGCGGGACGGCGCCTGGCCAAATGTCGCTCTCGGAGTGCGCGCCGAAGATGTGCGCCTCAGCGACACTGGGAGCGCCGAACACCCGATCGGCAGCTTTGGAGCCTCCGTCCAGTTGCTGGAACCGATCGGCTCCGACACCTTTGTCGAACTCGAGGCCGGAGATGCGACCGTCGTGGCCAGGGTGGCTCCGGACGTGCGCCTTCAGATCGGCCAAGCCGTCCAGGCAACCTTGGCGCCCGGTCGAGTCCACCTGTTCGATCGAGAGGGCGGGCAGCGGATCATCCATTGAGCGCCATGGCTGAAACCGGCGGCCTGGCGGAGCGGGTCGCCCTCATCACCGGTGGGGCAGGCGGTATCGGAGCGGCGGTCGCGGCGGCGCTGGCGGCAGATGGCGCGACGATCGTGGTCGCGGATCGCGACGGGACCAGGGCCAATGAGGTTGCCGCCGGCCTCCCGGGCGCGTGGTCATATGCGATCGACCTCACTGACCCTGTGGCCTGTCAGGCCATGATCGCCGCGGTGATCGAGCGCCATGGTCGCCTGGATATCCTGCTCAACGGCGCCGGCTTCCAGCACATGGCGCCGATCGTGGACTTCCCGATGGAGCGTTGGGACGCGATGCTCGCAGTGATGCTGACCGCGCCCTTCGTGCTCACACAGGCTGTCCTGCCGGCCATGTATGCGCGAGGCTGGGGACGGATCATCAACATGGGCTCGGTTCATTCGGTGATCGCATCGCCGAACAAGTCCGCCTATACGGCGGCGAAACACGGGCTGCTGGGATTGACCCGCGCAACAGCCCTTGAGGCCGGGTCGCACGGGGTGACCTGCAACGCCGTCTGTCCGACGTATGTCCGGACGCCCCTCGTCATGGGCCAGATCGCCGATCAGGCCAGGCTCGCCGGCATCTCAAAGTCGGAGGTGGTGGACCGGATCATGCTGGCCGGGACGGCGATCCCTCGTCTGCTGGAGCCGGATGAGGTGGCGGCCTACATCCGATTCCTGTGCTCGGATGCCGCCGGCGGGATCACGGGGTCCGCCCAGATGATTGACGGTGGCTGGACCGCGCGATGAGCCTGCTCCCCCGTTGATCCCCTCACCGGAGCGCAAGGCGGCCATGCTTGCCGGGATGCCCAACGTGATCGTTGCCACCGTTCGGCGCGACGGCACCCCGCAATTGACCCCCAACTGGTACCTCTGGACAGGTACGGAGTTCTGGATCTCAACCCCGACCAGCGCGGCGAAGACGCACAACCTCCGGCGCGACCCCCGGATCGTCCTGTGCATCGACGACGTGGCGAACGGCGACTACGTCCAGGTGACCGGAACGGCCACGATCATCGAGGGCGACGAGGCGCGGAAGCGCACCCTCGATGTGTGCCGCAAGTACATGGCTGAGGATGCCGTGTCGGCGCACTGGGAGACGATCACCGCCGCGACCGGGTACATCGTCATCGCGGTCAGTCCGGATCGGTGGCAGTGGCACGACCACTGACGGGTGGAACGGGCTCGACGCGCACCTCGGCGAACGCGGCGTGGGCGGAGCTGAGCGATCGCCCGAGCTTCGGACGCCAGACGTCATCCTCGAAGGGCGCGCCCGGAACCGCGACGCCGGCCATCGTCAGGCTCGCTCGTCGCGCACCGACGAACATGGCCCAGATGTCTTCGATGTCGCTGAAGCCGCCGCCCTGACCATCGACCCAGAACGGGGGTTCAAGGTCCTCCCAGCGCGCCCGGATCTCGGGACCGTCCGTCCGGATCCGGAATCCAAAGCCATCTGGCCCGTACGGTTCGCGCTCGAATCGCGCCAGCCGCGGAGGCCCGCTGCGGATGGCGCGCTCATCGCCCATGGCGCGAAGCCGCTCCTGTTGGCGCTGTCCGAGATCCAGGTTGTCGGTCAAGGTGGCCGCGAATGGCCCAGGGGCCGGACCGGGCGAGGCGGGTATCTCGACGACTGCGACATGTCCGGCCCCGAGCGACGCCGAATAGGCGATGGCGTAGAGGCTCAGGAAGGCCGTCTCCCGGCCGGCCGCATCTCGCAGCGTGATCACCAGGTGATCCCAGCAGTGGATCACGGCGCCGGGGTGCGTTCGGGCGATCATCGGCGAGGGGCCATCGTAGAGCCGTCAGCCTCCGCCGGCGGAGGCGCCCTGGAGCGCGGCCCAGATGCGACGCCCGGTCATCGGCAGGATCCGCAGGCGCGGCCGACCGGCAGCCACGATCGCGGCCGCCACCGCCGCCCCGGCCGGGATCACCGGCGCCTCGGCGATGCCCTTCGCGCCGAACGGCCTGTCCGGGGCCGGGACCTCCACCACGAGCGTATCGATATCCGGCACGTGGACCGCTCGCGGCACGGCATAGTCGAGCCAGGAGCCGCTCAGGAGCTGGCCACCCTCGTCGTGGATCAGGGCTTCGTACAGCGCCCAGCCGATCCCCTGGGCCGCGGCGCCGCGCATCTGGCCCTCAACCAGGGCCGGATTGAGCGCCTTGCCAACATCCTGCCCAACGACATACCCGAGGACCGACACCTCACCGGTCTCGCGATCCAGCCTGACGTGCGCGATGTGCGCTGAGACGGATGGCGCCAGGCTTTTCTGAACCGTGGACGCGTGCCCCTCCACGGGTGCCTGGCCGCTCCCGAAGTCATGCAGCTTGGCGGCAAATTCAGCAATCGGCCGTCCAAGGTCGGGCGAGCCGACGGGCCGGACGACGCCGCCGACGATTTCGAGGTCCCCCGGATCGATCTCCATCTCGATCGCGGCGTAGGCCAGCAGCTGGCGCCGCGCGTCGGCGGCGGCTTCCCGGACCGCTCGCCCCGCCGAGTAGGTGATCACGCTGCCGCCGGTCATCGGCGACTGTGGAGCGCCGTCCGTATCGAGCGAGACGACGTGGACGGCGTCGGCTGCGACCCCAAATGTCTCCGCCGCGATCAGTGCGAACACCGAGGCGGTGCCGCTCATGTCGACCACGCCGGTCACGATGGTCAGGTTCCCGTCGGCATCGAGGCGACAGAGCGCGGCCGCGGCCTCCTTGCCCCCCGGCCAGACGCCCACCGCCAGCCCGACACCCTCGTTCTGCGGCAGGTCCGCCCGGCCGCGCCAGAGCGGATGCGCCGCCGCCGCCTCCAGGACCTGGCGATGGCCAGGGCGCCCCAGCGGTACGGCCCGCCGATCAGGACGGCTGCGAGACCTTCGATCCCCCACTCCGTGTAGGCCCCGGAGTCGAAGGCAAGGCGTGCGTCCAGACCGGTGAAGTTCCCGTCCAAGTCCGCCCCGATCCGCACTTCGATGAGCGACGCGGGCGCCGGGTTGGTCGCTGCCATGTCCTGGCGACGATCGAGGACCAGCCGAACCGGACGACGAAGGACCAGCGCAGCCCCGGCGACCAGTGGGTCGACGATCAGGATCTTGGAGCCAAACGATCCACCCAGTGGGGTGCCCTGGACGCGAACCTTCGAGATCGGCCGACCGAAGATCCGGGCGAGCTGTTTGCGGACGTAGAAGGTCCCCTGGGTGGCCGACGCCACGGCCAGCGTTCCGTCCGGCTCCATCCACGCGGTCGCCGCGTGCGGCTCCAGGTATGCCTGGTAGACCCAGTTCGTCTCGAAGCTGCCTTCGACCGTCACGTCCGACGCGGCGAGTGCGGCTGTGGCGTCGCCCGTGGCGTAACGCTGCCGGTTGAACCCGTTGGCGGAGAGGTCCTCGTGCTTGAGTTCGGCACCCTCGCCACCCACCGCGGCGTGGGCCGCCTTGGCCGATCCGCCTTCAGCATGATCGTCCGGAAGAAGGGGGGCGAGCCGGGCGAGCGGGCTGTCGGCATGCATTGCCATGGCCAGATCCACCACGGCCGGGGGCTGCTCATCGTCCACCTGGACCAGCTCGGCGGCGTCCTCGGCTGCGGCTTCCGTTTCGGCCACCACGAGCGCCACCGGCTGCCCGGCGAACAGCGCCTCCCCGCGTGCGAGGGGCTCAAACATCCGCATGTTGTCGACCGCAACGATCGGCAGATCGGCGGCGCTCAGGACGGCGACGACACCGGGCAGCCGGAGGGCGGCCGTCGCATCGATCCCCCGGATGCGGGCGTGGGGATACAGGCTCGGCACGATCCGGGCATGGAGCAGACCGACCATCTGCATGTCGGCGGCATATCGAGTCGATCCTCGGACCTTCTCGTTCGAAACGGTCCGTGCGCGCGCGACGCCGACGATGCCGGTTGCCCTGTCCGGAGCGAGCGTGATCCTGGCCTCCTCCCTGGCGTGCCGGCGGGGCCGACCCGCGTAGATTGTCGATAACCGACAGCCGCCCGGTCAAGCGGTCCATTCTCGGCTGTCCGTTCTCGGCTACGCTCCGTGGCGTGAGAACGGACGCACGCCGACGCATCACCCTGCCGGCCCATCCCGACGAGGGCTTCACGATCGTCGAGCTTCGGGGCGCGACGGACGGGCCGACGGTCTCCGTCGTGGGTGGGGTCCACGGAGACGAATTCGAAGGCCCGGTCGCTTGTCTCCGACTGGCCGAAGAAGTGGCGGGCATCCTGCTGCGGGGCCGTGTTCGCCTGGTCGCGGTCGCGCATGAAGCGGCCCATTTGGCAAGTCTCCGCTCGTCGCCGGTCGACGGTCTGAACCTGGCCCGCACGTTCCCGGGCGACCCGGACGGCTCGCGGACGGAGCGCCTCGCTGACGCGTTGCGGCGACACGTCATCGAGGGCTCCGATCTGTTCGTCGATCTGCACAGTGCGGGGACGGCCTACGCGATGCCCCTGCTCGTTGGCTGGGCGGACGACGGCTGCACGACCTGCGCGGCGGGCGCGAGGGCGGCGGCGGTGTTCGCGGCCCCGGTCCTGTGGCGACATCCCGGGCCCGTGCCGCCCGGTCGGACCCTCTCAAGCGCGCACGAGCTTGGGATCCCGGCCATCTACGCCGAGGCGGCCGGTGGCGGGACGGTCACGGGCGCGCATGTCGAGATGTACGTGGCCGGGATCCGGCGTCTGCTGGTCTCGTCCGGGATGCTGGATGCCCGCGAGGCGACTCCGGGTCCGGCGCCGCGCCGCCTGGTTGGCGAGGGCAACATGGACGTGCCGGCCATGGTGGCTCCGATTGACGGTATCTGCGAGATGTTCGTGGGGCCGCTCGACCCGGTCGCCGCGGGTCAGGTCGTGGCGGTCGTGACGGATCCCCTGTCCGGCGTCCGGGCGGAGGTCGCGTCGCCAGCGAACGGCGTGGTCGTCATGACGCGTCGTGGGGCGAGGGTGGCCTGGGGCGAGAACCTCGTAGTACTCGCCACCGAGGATGCCGCCGCGTCCTGATGGCGCCTCAAGCGCGACTGGCAGTCGACACCGAGGACCGAACGGTCGGCATCCTCGACACTGGCCCATCAGGCGCGACTGGCAGGCGACACCGCGGACCGAACGGTCGGCATCGGTCGGCATCGGTCGGCATCCTCGACACTGGCCCATCAGGCGCGACTGGCAGGCGACACCGCGGACC